>CAZMAZ010000109.1:0-6079 GCA_964564255.1 uncultured Clostridium sp.
ATGCAAAAACGGGCAGATTTAGCGTACCACGAAGTTGACGATACGGTTGGGAACCGCAATTTCCTTGACCACCGTCTTGCCCTCCAAAAGCTCACACACACGCGCGTCCGCACGTGCCAGCGCAATGGCGTTTTCCCGTTCGCAGTTCATGGGCAGGGTTACGGTAGTACGGGTTTTGCCGTTGATTTGAACCGCAATCTCCACGCTTGCATCCACCGTCTTAGCGGGGTCGTAATCGGGCCAAGGTGCCAGCGAGCAGAAATCCGTATGTCCGAGTCCCTCCCAAATTTCTTCGCAAAGATGCGGCGCAAACGGGCAGAGCAACCGTACAAAGATGCCCAACTCTTCCGATGTCAGGCTGCCATGGTCGTAAATGTCGTTAATCAGAGACATCATAGCGGCAATAGCGGTATTAAACTTCATTTCTTCAATATCGTCGCCTACCTTGCGAACCGTTTTGTGAAATGCCGTTTCCAGTGCCGGCGTCACGCCGCTTCCGCGCACAAGTCCGCGCAGGTCGGATACACGGTCCAAAAAGCGTTTGCATCCGCGCACCGAGCTGTCGCTCCAGGGTGCCGCAGAGGCGTAATCGCCCATAAAGAGCACATAGGTGCGCAAGGTGTCCGCGCCGTACTGTGCCACCACATCCAACGGGTCAACCACATTGCCAAGCGATTTGCTCATTTTGACACCGTTTGCGCCGAGAATCAAGCCCTGTGCCGTCCGCTTGGCATACGGCTCCTCTTCGGGCACAGCGCCAATGTCATACAGGAAATGATGCCAGAAGCGGGAGTAAATCATATGGCGGGTTACGTGCTCCATGCCGCCGTTGTACCAGTCAACCTTGCCCCAGTAGGCAAGCTTTTTGGGGTCGGCAAGCGCATGGTCATTTTGCGGATCAATGTACCGCAAAAAATACCAGGAAGAGCCTGCCCACTGCGGCATCGTGTCGGTCTCCCGCTTTGCCGCCCGACCGCAACGCGGGCAGGTGCAATTGACAAAGGAATCGATTTTGGCAAGCGGTGATTCTCCGCCCTCGCCCGGACGGTAATTGTCTACCTCGGGCAGTTGAAGCGGCAATTCCTCGTACGGAACCGGAACCATGCCGCATTGCGGGCAGTGGATAATCGGAATCGGTTCGCCCCAATACCGCTGACGGTTGAATGCCCAATCCTTCATTTTATATTGCACAGCCGCTTCTCCGATGCCCCGCTCTTCCAAATATGCCACCATCCTTCCGATGGCGTCTTTTTTGTGCTCAATGCCGTTCAGGAAATCGGAATTCATCATCTTGCCGTCGCCCGCATATGCCTCTTTTGCAATATCGCCGCCCTCGATAACCTGCACAATGGGAAGCTCGAATTTCTTTGCGAAATCATAATCGCGCTGGTCGTGCGCAGGAACCGCCATAATGGCACCGGTACCGTAGCCCATCATCACGTAATCGGCAATAAAAATAGGAATCTCCTTGCCGGTCACGGGATTTATCGCGCGCAGTCCGTCGACGCATACGCCCGTCTTTTCCTTGACAAGCTGGGTGCGCTCAAATTCGGTCTTCTTCTGGCAGGCAACGCGATATGCATCCAAGGCTTCCGTGTTATGAATGCGGTCTGCCATTTTCTCCAGAATCGGATGCTCGGGTGCAATGACCATAAAGGTTACGCCGTAAAGCGTGTCGGGACGCGTGGTGTAAACACGCAGATGCTCCTCGCTTCCCGCAATACCGAAGTCAACATAGGCACCGCTGGATTTCCCAATCCAGTTTTCCTGCTGCATCCGAATGTTGGGAAGATAGTCCACGCCGTCAAGCCCGCGCAACAGCTTCTCTGCATACGCAGTAATGCGCAAATACCATACATCCTTGGTCTTTTGAATGACATCGGAATGGCAAATATCGCATTTTCCTCCCTGCGAATCCTCGTTGGACAAAACAACCTTACAGGACGGGCAGTAATTGACCATGGCACGGTCACGAAAAACCAGTCCCTTTTCAAACATTTTCAAAAAAATCCACTGCGTCCACTTGTAATAGGCAGGGTCGGTGGTGTCAATCACTCGCGACCAGTCAAAGCCGAAGCCGACGCGTTTGAGCTGCTCGGTAAAGTGGTGAATGTTACGGTCGGTGGTTTCGCGCGGATGCACCCCGTGCTTGATGGCGTAATTTTCCGCGGGCAAGCCGAACGCATCGAACCCAATCGGGAACAGAACGTTGTAGCCCTGCATCCGACGCTTGCGTGTAATCACCTCCAAGCCCGAATAAGCCTTAATATGCCCTACATGCATTCCCGCTCCCGACGGATACGGAAACTCGACAAGCCCGTAAAATTTCGGCTTGTCACTTTGGTCCTCGGCTTTAAAAATGCCCGCCTTTTCCCATTTGGCTTGCCATTTTTGCTCGATTTGATCAAAATCATACTTCATTGCTGTTTCTCCTTTTTATCTCTTTCAATTTTCTTAACAATTCTCCCCGCCGCCGACAAAACAATCGGTCAACCGCAGGGCGAGGGCGGCTCTTACCGAAAAAGGGTCTCCGCCTCTGTATTTTACAGAGACGAAGACCCGTAAAGACCTCCGCGGTACCACTCCGATTGACGCAAAATGCGCCCACTCAATTGCCGTAACGTGGCATAACCGTCGGTTACCCGCCGCTCGGGGGTGAGAAGATCCGCTCCCTTTACTGTCTCGCACCAACCGACAGCTCTCCGAAAAGGGGCACGCACCGTATTCCCGTCATCGCGTTTGCTGTATCTATTATACCCGTTTCCAACCGGTTTGTCAAGAGGAAAATCAAAGTTTTTGTAATTTGTCCTTACTCCTTACGGCGGCGGCAGCAGACGGCACCGAGTGCGGTTGTCAGGAGGGCACATAGACTGCCGACAGCGGATCCGCATCCCTTGCTTTGCTCCTTGTCGGTGTCGGCTGTCACATTCCCTGCATCTGCCGTCGGTTCCTCTTCCCTATTTCCGCCGTCCGGGGTTACCGTTTCGTCGGCATAAGGGGTATCGTCGCGCGTATTGTCATCCTCGCGCACAAGGAACACGCCCTCGTAGGCGGGAAGCGTCAAGGACGCAGATCCCGTACATGACATAATTTCTCCGCTCCCCGGGAAGTACACAAGGAATTCTCCGCTGTAGCCGTCGGTATACGAAAGGGTCAGGACCGCATTCTTTTTATTGGAATTGACAAGGAAGACAATATCCTGCGTATCGTTTTCAAATTCACCGCTGTAAAGATCGTTTTGGGAAACGCCCTTACAGGTATCGATGGAAACAGAAACGGTTGCATACTGTGCAATTTCCCGTGCCGTTTTGGTATTGCCCTTTTCAAACAGATTATCCGCCGTACACAGGCTGTTCATCACCTCGGAGACCGTAGCATCGTCCTGCTCCAGCAAGCCATACTGCGGTACGCCGCCGACAAAGAATACCTTACCGCCGGCGCGGACAAAGGTCTCCAGCTTCCGTGCGGCTTCTCCCGAAAGGTAATCCGCATAGGCAAGAATCAAAACGCGATAGGAGCCGTCTCCAATCACCATGCGTCCGTCCTTGGTAACCACCGACGCGCAAATGCTTTGGTCGTCAATCACCGAATACAGCACCTTCTGCTGCAAAAGCACCTTGCAAAACACCGTATAATCGGCATTGAGTTCGGTTGCCGGGCTTGTTTTTCCACCCTCCGAGGAGTGGACATCGTCCGCATTGTGCAATGCCTGCACCGATGCAATCGGATAAAACACCGCAAGGTCCCCGCTCTCATGCGCGCCTTCCAAAATTGTATTCATGCGTCCGACATAGGTGTTGAGTGTCTTATTCTGTGCGGCTGTATAGCTGTTTTGCGGGTTAATCACATTAAAATCGGTCGCGCCGAACAGGCGAATCAGGGAAAGTCCGCCGATGGAGGTACCCATCAGGTCATTCTTGAATTCCTGCGTTTCGGAAGCCGCGGGATTGTATTCCACCATGATACGCGTTTTACCTGCGTTGCGTGCGGCACTTGCCACATAGCGCAGCCCCGCAAAGGTGCCGATATAGCTGCTCTTTTCAAGCAGGTGTGTCGGGTCGGTTAACAATACATCCGAGCCGGGAATTGTCATGCCGCCGACAATCTGCAAGAAATCGCCGCCGTAGGTTTCAATATGGTCGTTCATATTTTCTTCAAACAGGAAATGCCCCGACGATTCTATATTGTTTGCCGTGCAGAATGCGGTCAGCTGATCGGTATACGCCGCTTTAAACTTTGCCGCAACCAGGCTGTAGTAATGAATTCTCTCTCTCTTTGCGGCAAGGCTGTCCCCCGCAAACAACAGCGTAATATCCAAATCGTATCCGTATGCTGTGAAAAAGTCCTCGGCAAAGCCGTCTGTCCAGACGATATAATCGGCTTTCCCGCGGTTCCCGAGCTGGGGTTCATCGGTAAAGAAGGCATCGATATAGCCGAAATCGGTGCCGAATTCCTGCTTGTATTTTTCATATGTCAAGGTAATAAAGCGCGCAACCGCATCGGGATTCAAAAGGTCAACATCGCGCAGCTTTGTAAAATCGGAACGGTCCTCCACGCCCTCGTAGGAATGGCGCAGGACATAAACGTCAAGCGTCCATGCGCCGTCGGCAGTCACGCTGACTGTACTCTTTCCCTTGCAATCCGGCATGCTGACACCGGAATTATCGGTCAAAACCGCCGCATACAGGGAAATGTCATAGCTGTTTTCAACCGTATAGGAAGCGGTCCCGCCGTTGCCTGTGATAACGCGGTGTTGGATCCCGACAGCCTCATAGTCGTCGTGCCCTTCCAGCACCTGTCCGAACGCCTTTCCGCTCGGCCATTGGTATTCGTCGTATATCCAGGTCGACATGCCCTGCTCTCTTGCATAGGCATACGCCTCCCGCAGCTCGGCAAACGATGCCTCATCCTTCAAATAGCTCTGATTGAAGGGTACCGAATTGACCACGCCGCCGTATCCGCGCGAAAGCAGGTTGTCAACGGTTTGCTTCCAGTTTTGGTCAAATCCCGACATCACGTAACGCATCCGCGTATTCATTGCGGGCACCGTAAATGCCGCCCCCTTCGGATAGGCGCTGTTTTTGGCAAGCAGGTCCGCCAGCTCCTTCTCGGCAAGCGCCGTCTGCGCCTCTACATAGGCAGGCAGGGTTTCCGCCTCCTTACGCGTTTTGTAAAAGGCAAGCGCGCGCAGGTCATATACCGTATCCGTACTGCAGGAATTGTCAAACATGTCCAGGCGAATATTATTATAATTGCCGGAAAACTCTCTTTTGCTCACATACATGACCGTTTGCGGGTCGGTCAATTGCACAACAATCAGCTGCCAGTCCTCGGTATCGGCATAGGAAAAGCTCTGTGCGGGATATTCGTTCCCCGTACTGCCTGTCCGGAAGCGCCATTCTCCTTTTTTGGTATGCAGATTGGTTCGCACCAGCATGGCAAGATAGGAATATTGGTTGCAATCAATGTTGTTTGCCGGCAACACAAAGGACATATACGGGTCACTGCTTTCCCCGTTCCCCGTGTCCTCGAATTGCACCGAGGCATAGCCCTCCTCATTGTGCACCACACTGACACGACATTGTTCGACGCAGTCGCTTTGCGTCCCGTCCTTGGAAAAATCAATCCAATAGTCGGGTGTCGCATAGGATTCCCCTGCCGCCAATGCATTAAGCGTCAACGGAAGTCCGATGCAAAGTGCCAGTCCCACAATCGCAAGCACCGCTCGCCAAGCCGGTTTTCGTTCCTTCTTTGATTCTTGTTTCGGTTTCATTTTGGTATTCCTTTCTGCGTTCTTGCGTTTCCCGATACCGTTACAACAAGGCAGCGGGAAATGATTTAAAATGGTAATACTTGGGAGGAGACGTTTCCTACGGAAACAGCCCTCCCCTACCGTGGATTGACGATTTTATCAACAGCGACAAAAAGATTGCAAGCCGTTCGCTTCGCCGTAACGGCATTGGAAAGTACAAAAGAAGCAGTTTAGGCAAAAGCTCCTTTAAACAGCACTTACACAACAAGCCTGCAGGCGATTTTCACATGCAGGCTTGTCCAAATCCTTTTGATGATGCTTCGGCTT
>CAZMAZ010000110.1:0-3475 GCA_964564255.1 uncultured Clostridium sp.
CTTATACATAACGCTCCGCAAAAAAACGAAGCCTTCCTTTTTTGGTTACAGGTCCTATTGTACGAACCACGAATTTCCCGTATCCGCGTATCGACAAATGCATACCGGGCAAAACTTCCTTGTCCGCTTTGTCGATCTTCTCATACTCCAACTCACACAAACCGGTTCGAACCATGCTTTGCGCTTTTTCGCGAGACAAACCGGTCAGTTCTGCCGTCATGCAATCCAGCCGCGGCGACGAAACCGTCCCCGTAATCGGTACAAGCGCAGGTGCGGCAGAAAAATCTTGCGGCAAGTCGGCAAAAGTAACGCATACGGTATCGCTCCCGACACATGTCAGAGCTTCGCAAAGAAACCGCCCAACCGTTCGATCGCAAAAAAGATAAGCATTGCCTTCTCCGTCCGGTACAATATCGCCTAATGTATTCCGTTCGATTCCGCAGGCAAGAATTGCGCCGAGATAATCTCTATGGGTCAATATTCGCTTTGCAAATCCGCTTCCCGCAATTTGCAAAACCGCAATTGCGTCCGACAAAGGCTCCGCCAATGCCTCCCGCACCGTTTCCTCGCCACAGCCGTCAAGATATGACGGCACAAAAAACAGGCGAGTTCGCTCGGTGTCGGGACAGCCGCCCCAAAAGAAAACCTTTTCCGACAGCCGTTCTTCACGGCAAAACAACGACGCATAATGTGCTTCGCGCGGCGAAAGAAAGGGACTGAACGCACATTCTCCCCGTTCGGCGCGTACTCTCCAATCCGTCAGACGTGCGCAAAGCAGTCTGATCTCCTCATCCGGATAAAGCATAACTCACAGAAGAGAGAGCAGGGTTCGCAAAATTCCCAACAGCAGTACGGTTGCGGAAAAGCTCATATCAATCGGTAAATTTTCAAACCAACCCATTCGCTCAAAAAGCGATCTGATCGGAATCAGAGCGGGCTCTGTCAGGACATAAAGGAATCGAATCAGTGCGTTATCCTCTTCCAGCGGCATCCAAGAGAGCAAAGCCCGCAAAAAAAGTAAAATCATCAATATGTCCAAAAATGCAGACAGCATTGCGGACACAAACATCAGGGGTGTCACCCTTTACAACCCTCCGCTTACATAACAGCGACATATGCGAGAAAGCCACCGAACCGAAACCGATTTCAGTTCGAATCTCGGTTGTACTCCTCCTCATATTCCTCTGCGTAATCATCGTCTTCTTCATAATCGTCTTCTTCATCGTAGGATCCGTACTCGTCCTCTTGTCCGTCCGCGTCGTCCGTTTCTTCCTCGATTTCGTCGCGTCCTTCGGATGCATCAAATTCATCGAATTCGTCGGATTGTCCGAATCCTTCCTCATCGGTCTCTTCTGTCTCGTTCTGCTCTCGATCTTCGTCAGACTCATCGGATTCTTCGTCCCCGTATGCTGCTGCATTCTTGGGAGAAAATCCGGAAATATCGGTCCCGTGCGGCGCAAATACGACAGAGGTGCGATCAATCTTGTTCATTTCACCGTCCAATGCCTGAACAGCGCCCATGATATAATCGAACAAGCGCACAAAAGAGGCTCGATCCAGCTTTTTGATATTAACCACAACGATGGAACCGTCAACCAATTGTGCAACAATACGACGTCCCGCATTGCTGTCAACCGGCGTAAAATATTTAACGGTCGGCTTCTTGGGTGTCGGCTTGGGCGCCGGTTCGGCTGCGGGTCTCGCAACAGATCTGGCAAACGATCTTTGTTCGACCGTTTCCTCGTCGGCATGCGGCAAACGCGGCTCTGCCGTCGGCTCGGCTCTGCGAACAGACGACTCACCGTAGTCGCTTCTGTATGCCGTTCCGTAGTAATCGGCGTTGTAGCCCTCGTCCAAATCTTCAGGCTCTGCGTCGGGGGATCTTCTTTTGAATATGTTGTTTTTCATGTACTTCCTCCATTATTTATTTGTTTATATTTAATATCCTTGGGTTTTATATTTTCTACGATGATACGGGTGAGATGGGACAAAACAGAGAAGAACCGACACGAACAACGGTCGCACCCTGTGCTATCGCTTCCTCAAAGCTGTCGCTCATTCCCATGGAAAAAACAGCCTCTCCCATATCTCCCCTTATATTATGAAGGTTTTTTTGCCAAATGTCAATACCAAGAGCGAAAGTTTCGGCAAAATATTTGCGATAATTGTCCGAACCTGCGTTTTTGGGCGCCATTGTCATGAATCCTCGCAGGCAAAGATGCGGAAATGTTGCAATTTCGGAGCAAAATGCCGCGGCGTTTTCCGGCATCACACCGCTTTTGGACAATTCGCGCGCGCAATTAATTTCCACCAAAACATCCATTCGTTTTCCAATCTTCGCCGCTTGCCTTTCAATTTCTTCCGCAAGCGCAAGAGAATCGACCGAATGAATCATACACACTTTATCGATAATGTATTTGACCTTGTTTTTTTGCAGGGTTCCGATAAAATGCACACGCGCTCCGCGAGGAATCCCGTCCCATTTTTCAAGAAGCTGTTGCACGCGATTTTCACCAAAATCGGTCACGCCACAGTTTTGATAAAGATACGCAATCTGTTCGGCATTTGCATATTTGGTTGCGGCAAGAAGTGTAATTTCCGCTTCGCTTCTGCCTACCGCCGACGCCGATGCTTGTATTCGTGCCCGTACCGCACGCACATTTTCCGATAAGCGTCGCATTTCCGCAGCGTCCATCTTCTTCCCTCCTCGTTTGATTTTGTATATCTTGGTTTGTTCACCGTTAATAATATATCTTTCCCACGTACAGATTGGTACCCGCCGTAATCAGTAAATCATTTTTCTGCAAATAAATGCCTGCAAGTTCTTGATCACGGGCAACCGCGTCCTCATAGCTTTCTACAATGCAGTATCCGTCACAGCGTCTTAGAATCTGCACCGATCGCAGTTCCACTGTATTGCCCGAGAGGATATAAACGCCGTACTGATCATTTTCGAGATCGGTACTGATCAGTGCGCTTTCCGGCACGCGATAACCGGAAACGGTATCCGTTATCAGCCGCACGGTCTGCATGCGAGAAAAAGTAAAATCGCCGGGGATTACATCGGTCGTCAATACCAAATACCCTTGCATTTCATCCGAATCCGGGTACAGAATGCGCGCAACCGTCATAGGTATTTCCGCATCGTCTTCGTCTTCGAAAATCGGTGTCAGCGTATCTCCTACCTCATAACCGAGCAACACCTGTCGCGGCGCTTCCAATACCAAGTACCAATCGGCGGCATATGTCACCTTGCCGATCGCCATTCCCGCATCGACTGTATTCTCTTCGTTTGCATTGTCCGCGGCGACATATTGTCTGGCATGCGCAATCAAATCGGTCAATTCCTGCGCTCGCATGGTTTGCGCCGCATCGGCAGAAAAGAAAGATTCAAATCCGTCCGCATTCCGATAAAACCACGCACTTTGCGTATTTTCAAGAGGCTCGCCGTCGCCAAGCGCCGCCAATAGCTGCG
>CAZMAZ010000110.1:3575-5945 GCA_964564255.1 uncultured Clostridium sp.
CTCATAAGTGTGTGCAATCGCGTATTAATCTCGTCAAGTCGGATTTGCAGATCGGACAGACTTTGTTCCTCGGTCGGCGTATACGCGTATGCTGTCGCATATACATACCCAACTGCCATTTTTTCTCCGTCCTGCGCTTTGTAATCAATCAGAGAGGCTTTGTCTGCATAAAGCAAGGATTCGTCTCGAAAAACATAGCCGTCAAGTTTTGCATACGAACGTTCCGTAATTTCCTGCGTCCGCAAAGTACCGAGCGATGCGGCGGATTCTTGCGAAAAACGGTAAATCAAAGCAGATACAAAAAACAATACAAGCAAAACAATTCCGATGCGCACATACAAACGGCGATTTCGACCGCGCTTATGTTTCGTCGCATTTTTTCTTTGCTTTTTGCCGGCATATTCGGCTTCGTTTTGATTCATATCCGCACCCTCTCCTGTTCATCATACATTTACACGTCTTTACCGTCCGATGCAATCAAGGATGAAAACAACATTTCCGCTTCGGTCAGAACCGAAGAAAAGGGCTTTTCCTTCCCGTTTTCAACCATATCAATCCAAGAAACATACGGTTTTGCATAAAACCAGGTCATTTGTCGCTTGGCATAATGTCGCGTCGCAATTTGCAAACGCAAAATTGCATCCGCGCGCGATTCCTCCCCATCTAAGTAAGGGAACAATTCCTTGTATCCGATTGCCTGTGCCGCAGTCGCACATCGCGCAAATACGCCCGCCGCACGCAATCGTTCTGTTTCTTCCGGCAAGCCCGCATCCATCATTTCTTCCACGCGCCGATCTATTCGTCGATAAAGCATCTCCCTGTCTTGCCAACGCAAACCGATTACTTTGGCGCGATAAGGACATACACTTTCCTGCAACGCGAGATCAAGATCGCTTTTTTTCTTGCCACCTGTGCGGTATATTTCAAGTGCACGTATAACCCTTTTAACATTGTTCGGATGAATCGCTTGAGCACTTTCCGGGTCTGCTTCTTGCAACATTTTATGAAGCGCCTCCGCGCCCTCTTTTTGCGCAATTTCTGTCAATTCCGCACGCAACGCAGGATCAATTTCTGTCTGTTCAAAGCTTCCCCCGCGTAAAAAGGCATCCAAATATAGTCCGGTCCCGCCGCACAGAATCGGCAACCGACCGCGCATCAGTACCTCCGCCGTTGCCTCGCGCGCGTCCCGTACATAATCGGCGCAGGAATAACCGCACGCATCGACAAATGCGGTCGGATCAACAATATCAATTAAATGATGCGGAACGCTGTCTTGCTCCTGTTTCGTCGGCTTAGCGGTCCCGATGTCCATGCCCTTATAAATCTGCATGGAATCGCAGGAAATAATCTCTCCGCCATATCTTTTTGCCAGCGTCAACGCCAGCGCGGTTTTGCCGCTCGCCGTACATCCGACAATTGCTGTCACAAACGGCTTATCCGACAAAGAATGTGCGTCAATCACAGAAGAATCTCCTGGACGCCGTTCATCAAAACATAGTGCTCACGCACACCCATATCTTCCATCCAACCTCTCACAACAATGGTTTGGAAGCAGTGCGTATTATATCCAAGACCCGCATCGTTTTCCCACAGCCAGCGAGGTGCACACCAAATGCACCCACGCGGAGAAATCGCCTCGTAACACTCGCGCGTCACGCCGTTTTGACCGTGATGTGCCATCTGCACATAGTCCGCGCGAAGTTTATCGGTTCCCGCATACATGCGCAAGAGTTTGTTCCCTTCTTCGACTCCCGCATCTCCGAGAAAAAGCGTCTTTTTTCCGCCAAGCGTCAGCATCAGCACACAAGAGGCATTGTTGTATACATTGCCGTTTAATGCGCGATTGAATTCCGGGCTGGGAGAACAAAGGCATTCCACTCGTGCCGCACCGAATTCATACACATCTCCTGCCCATAAAATCACGGACTTAGCAGGGAAAGCGGGCAAAAGACGAGCAAAAATTTCGGGGCTGTGTTCGTCCGGATCTCCGGCATGCAAATATTGCAAGGAAGGAAAATTATAGTAGAGCGCATCTACCGAAACCCGATCTTGATGATGCTCCATAATTTCGTTGAGGCAGCTGATATGATCTCGATGCGGATGACTTAAAAACCAAGCATCCACGTGCGGTATATTTTCTCCCGTTATCTTTCTAAGCCACGCGAGCAAATTTTCCGCATCCTGCGCAAACCCGCCGTCCATAACAATCAATTTTCCGTCTTCGGTGGTAATGATGAAGCTATTCATTTGAATATCAGTCACGGAATTCAACATAATAATACGATTTTTTTGTTCACTTGGATTCATGATAGGTTCTCCCTGTTTATAGTATATTTACCATCTGTGCACATCAACCGGATGCGCACAGCG
>CAZMAZ010000111.1:0-5923 GCA_964564255.1 uncultured Clostridium sp.
CGTCATTTGTCACAAAACTCCTCGGCAGTAGCGCTGCTACAGCCATCGTATTTTTGCCTAAACTGACAAAAAATCTCTCTGCCGCCCTGCGCGCGTTGCATTATTAGAGGTGCCCTAAATTTATATGCCAGCCCTTAGGCTCACATCCTTTTTGTATCGCGTTTTCGCTGTTTATTATGCGTCATCTCCGTCATCTTTTCGATCTTCGGATACATCATCCTGCTTATCGTCGAAATAGTGCGCAAGCACATCCCACCGCGGATCGGGATCCCGCTCGGGACACCCACACGCACCTTCGCGACGCGGTTTTCCGCAACGCGGGCAAAGTCCGGGGCAATCCTCCGCGCAAAGCACTTTGGTGGGGAAGCACATAATCAGTTCATCGTGCACCTCGTCATCGGGGTGCAGTTCGGTGCCTTCCAAAAGAAGGTACTTGTCCACATTCTCTTCGATTTGCTCACGACTGAGTGATTCCGGTGCGGCAATCAACCGTTCCATCTCAATACGGAAAACACCTTCCACCGGCGCCAGGCAACGCGCACACTCGGTGCGGTAAGGCACTTCACAGGTTAGATGCATTTCCATATAACCGTTGTTCGTAATTTCCCCATTGACTGCGGCGCCACTCGGGAAACAAACACCATCGGGTGCTTCGGTTTCAAGCGTGTAGGAAAACGGCATGTATTTGATCTCTCCGCGCAACATCGGCGCCATATCCAAAACCATTTCGTTTCCCTCCCATCGGCAAAAATAATACACAAAAACGTGACTACACTATATTATAACCGCTTTTCCGTGTTTTGTCAAGGGCTTTTTTAATTATTTCTTTGCGTATTTTGCCATTTTTCTGTTTTTCTCCTCTTGCAAAGAACCAAAAATTATGGTATAATATAAGATGGATTGTTGTGAACGCAAAAAAATGCAGATTAAAATCGCAAGGAGGAGCAAATATGAGTAAGCAAAATCCTCAAACGGAAATCGGCATCGGCATTTGCGGATTCGGTGCCATGGGAAAAACGCATGCATACGCCGTTTCGGTTTTGCCGTATTTTTATTCGTCGCTTCCCTTCCGCGCTTCCGTGCGCGGTGTCTGCACCGCACACGCGGAAAAAACACGTGAAATTTGCGCACAATACCGTTTCCCCATCGCCGCAGAAGAAGAGGCGGTGCTCTTACAAGATCCTTCTATTCGGGTCATTGATATTTGTACGCCCAACCGTTTTCATTTTGAAACGGCAATGCGTGCGATGCGTGCGGGCAAGCATGTCCTTTGCGAAAAGCCCTTGTGTGCAACGGCGAAAGAGGCGCAAGAGCTTTCCGATTTTGCAAAATCGCACAATCTGATATGCGGAACCGTTTTTAACAATCGGTTTCTTGCTCCCGTTTTGCGCGCCCGTGAGCTGATACGTGACGGTGCAATCGGTCGCTTGCTCTCTTTCGATTTTTCTTATTTGCACAATTCCGCGCTCGATCGGACACGCACTGTCGGTTGGAAGCAGACCGCGTCCGATGCCGGCGGTGTGCTGATGGATCTTTGTCCTCATATTTTTGATTTGTGCGTTACCCTTTGCGGTGATATTATCTCTCTCGGTGCCGTGTCACAAATTGGAGTTCCAACCCATCTTTATCCCGATGGCACACTCTTTTATACCGACGCCGAAGAGGCAGTCTATCTGACTGCAACACTCGCTTGCGGCGCAATCGGTACTCTACGGGCTTCCAAGCTCTGCGTCGGCGAAAATGACGGTCTGACCTTTGCCATCTACGGAACAGACGGCGCTTTGAAATTTGATTTGATGGACTCGTCTTGGCTGTATTACTACGATGCCCGTAAAGCAGGGTCCGCACTGGGCGGAAATGCGGGATTTACCCGTATTGAGTGCGTCGGTCGCTATCCTGCACCGAGTGGCAGTTTCCCTTCTCCGAAGGCGCCGAACGGCTGGTTGCGCGGTCACATCGGCGCACTGCACGCCTACCTTTGTGCCGTTGCCGACAACACACCCACTTCCCCGTCGTTTGCAGACGGTGCTTATGTTGCATGCTTGATTGATGCGGCAAAAGAAAGCATAAAAACCGGCTGTGCGGTATCGGTTCCGTCGCGCATACGGTAAGTTTACTCTTGAAAATCTCAGCTTCCATATAAACAAACGGAGGTATATTATAATGTTTATCTACGGAATGACAGGCCCGAGCGGCGCGGGAAAAGGCACCGTGTCCGAGCTTTTTGCAAAATATAAAGTGTATTCGGTGGATACCGATGCGGTTTATCACAGATTGCTAATTCCCCCTTCTGCCTGTTTGGATGAGTTGACCGCACACTTTGGTGCTCGAATTCTTTCCCCCGACGGCTCTTTGGACCGCCGCGTGTTGGCAGCGCATGTTTTTTCGGACGATCGGGCTTTGACGCAACTGAATGCCATCACGCACAAATATATTCTTGCGCGCACCAAAGAAGCATTGGATCTTTATCGCAAGGGAAATTGCCCCGGCGCCATTGTCGATGCGCCCGTGCTTTTTGAATCGGGTGCGGATCGTGTCTGCGGATGTCAGGCAACCATTGCCGTACTTGCAAACAAGGATCTGCGACTTGCACGTATTATGGAACGTGACGGACTGTCTCGGGAGGCGGCACTTGCGCGCATCGAAGCACAAAAGCCGGACGACTTTTACATACAGCGCGCCGATTACGTGATTTACAATAACGGAACCGTACGGGAATTGGAAGACAGAGTACGGCAGATATTGCACGAGACGGCGGTGGCAGGACTGTGAAGCATTCAAAAAAGCGCATCCCATTCCCTGCAGCTCTTGTCATAATCTTGATTTTGGCAATTGCGGGCGGGTTTATGGTTGAGTTGCTTTGTTCGGCAATCGAATACAAAACCCATCCTCGCAAATACGCGGAATACGTCACGGTTTATGCACAAAATTACGAAGTCCCGGAGGATGTCATTTATGCGGTGATTCACACGGAAAGTCACTTTGACAGTGCCGCTGTTTCCTCTGCCGGCGCCGTCGGACTCATGCAGTTGATGCCGGAAACCTTTCTTTGGTTGACCGACGACATGCTGGGTGAGCATCTTTCGGAAGCGGTTCTTTACGATCCCGAAACCAATATCCGTTACGGTACTTATTTGCTTTCTTTACTGTATCGCCGTTACGGAAATTGGGATACTGCCGCCGCCGCTTACAACGCGGGCATTGGCACCGTGGACGGCTGGCTGAAAGACCCGGCATACACGGACGAATATGGATTTCTCAAACAAATTCCGTACAAGGAAACTGCTTCTTATGTCAAAAAAGTAGAAAAGGCTCGAAAGGTTTATCTGCGGTTATACGAAAACAAATAACCGACAAAAGCGCAAATCATACGGTTATCAAAACAAAACCACATGAAATTACATAAAAAAGAAAAGGAGTTATAAACACATGATGACAGAAGAAAAAAACATGGAAAAAAACATGGAACAAAACAAAGAGCAGGACTCGCTTACAAGTTTGAAGGACAAATTGTGCTTTCAAAAAAAATCTTTTTATGAAATTGCCGATAGCGCCGAAATTGAGGCGGCATATGCTTATGCTCCCGGGTACATGGCTTATCTGGATGCCTCCAAAACCGAACGGGACGCAGTGATTGCCTCGGTTGCCATGGCAGAGGCAAACGGATACCGCCCTTATCGATTCGGCGATGCGATGCATGCCGGCGATAAATTTTACTATAATAATCGCGGCAGAAATCTGTATCTGTGGCGTATCGGCACAGAACCGATTAACCAAGGGATTCGTATCACGGCGGCACATATTGATTCGCCCCGTTTGGACCTCAAACAAAATCCGCTCTATGAGGATGGCGGCTTTGCTTTCTTGAAGACTCGCTATTACGGCGGCATTCGCAAATATCAATGGGTTACCGTTCCCTTGACTCTGCACGGCGTGGTAATTCGTGCGGACGGCAGTGCGGTAAATGTTACAATTGGTGAGGATGCGGGAGATCCCGTTCTCTACATTAACGATCTTTTGCCGCATCTCGGACAGGCACAGAATGCGCAACCGCTCGGTACTGCCATTCCTGCGGAAAATTTGAATATTCTGATCGGTTCAAGACCGCTCGCAGACGAAAAAGAAAATCCAATCAAATTGCACATGCTCAAAATACTCAACGAAAAATACGGTATCACCGAAGAAGATTTCATTTCTGCCGACCTGCAATTGGTTCCCGCATACCGCGCACAAGATGTCGGGCTGGACCGCTCTCTCATCGGCGGCTACGGACACGACGATAAGGTTTGCGCTTATCCCGCATTAACCGCTCTGTTCGAAAGCGATGACAGCGTTCATACAACCATGGTGATTCTTGCCGACAAGGAAGAAATCGGCAGTGACGGCAACACGGGCATGCAGTGCGAGCTTATGCTGGATCTGATTGGAGAAATCACCGTCGCATGCGGCGGTAATGCTGCCGCGGTCAAGGCAAATTCGAAATGCCTGTCCGCCGATGTTACTGCTTGCTTTGACCCCAATTTTGCCGATGTGTTTGACAAACGTAATGTCTCTTTAATCAACTGCGGTGTTGCCATGTCTAAATACACAGGGCACGGCGGCAAGGTCAGCACAAACGACGCTCCCGCCGAATATGTCGGTTGGATTCGTCACATTATGGCACAAGCCGGCGTTCTCTGGCAGGTTGGCGACATGGGCAAAAATGATATAGGCGGTGGCGGAACAGTCGCCAAATACATCTCCAAGCACAATATCGAAACCGTGGACCTCGGCGTTCCGGTGATTGCTATGCATTCTCCCTTCGAAATCATATCCAAAGCGGACCTTTACACTGCACACAAGGCATTCCTTGCCTTTAACCGCGCCTGATGTTTGACAAACTCGCAGCGGCTGAAGAAAACTATCGCGCCATGGAGGCGCGCATGAGTGACCCCGCTCTGCTTGCCGATAAAGCAGGTTATGCAAGACTGATGAAGGAATATCGTTCTTTGACTCCAACCGTGGAAGCGTACCGTAATTACTGTCAATTGCGTACAAGATTTGCGGACGCACAAGCGCTTCTGCGCTCCGGTGATGCGGAGTTGAAGGAGCTCGCCGCCGAGGAAATTGCCGAATGCAAGCAGGCTCTTACCGTAGCGGAGGAACAATTGCGTATCTTGTTAATTCCCCGCGATCCGAATGACTGCCGAAATGCCGTTGTTGAAATACGTGCCTGCGCGGGCGGCGACGAAGCGGCGCTTTTTGCCGCCGATCTCTATCGCATGTACAGCATGTACGCCGCATCCCTCGGCTATCGACTGACAGTAGGCAGTGCCAATCGCACCGATCTCGGCGGTTTTCGCGAAATCACATTCATTGTGGAGGGCGATGACGTTTGGCAACATTTTAAGTTTGAATCGGGCGTGCATCGCGTGCAACGCGTTCCCGCAACCGAATCTCAAGGGCGAATTCAAACCTCCACCGCAACGGTTGCGGTTCTTCCGGAAGCGGAAGAAATCGATATTCGCATCAAAGACACCGACATTGTCTTTGAAAGCTGTAAATCCAGCGGCGCAGGCGGACAGCACATCAATAAGACCGAATCTGCCGTCCGTTTGACGCATAAGCCGACAGGCATGGTCGTGGAATGTGACAGCGAACGTTCTCAGACGCAAAACAAAGAGCATGCATTGACTGTCTTGCGCACACGCCTGTACAATATGAAAAAAGAAGAACAGGACAATGCGATTGCCTCTACGCGTCGATCCCAGGTCGGCAGCGGTGACAGAAGTGAAAAAATTCGCACCTACAATTACCCGCAATCCCGTGTTACCGACCATCGCATCGGATTGTCTCTTTACTCACTCGATGCTTTTATGAACGGCGAAATCGGGCAAATGGTGGATGCATTGATCGCGTCAGAAACAGCTGAGCGATTAAGGAA
>CAZMAZ010000112.1:0-5813 GCA_964564255.1 uncultured Clostridium sp.
GGCGGAAAAGATCTCGCCGAATCTGCGTGCGATGAATTTTTAGAGGTGCCCTTTTCTCTTTTAAGACTCGTTTTTATCTTTTTCAAACCTTTTTGCAGCATATTGACCGACATTCGATGTAACATTTTTTGCCTTTTGGGAAATTTTTTTAAAATTTCCTATTGACAAACAAAGTCGCATGTGCTATAATAGTTTCACCATCACATTGTACAAAAAAAAAAAAAAAAGCAATCAGTTTTTGTGTATTATCACAAATATGATTTGAAATTGCCCTTTTTTGTCCGACTTTTTATGCGAACGGACAACTGTTTTCTCTTTTGAAATTGTTTTTGCGAGCAGGGTGCATTGCCCGCATTTGCAATCATAAATAACAACGAAAGGATACTCGAACCCATGAAAAAAAGAAACTTTTCACTCTTAATTCTCCTTGTTCTTTGCGTTACCATCGCGGGCGCATATGCAACATGGAACTACGTCGCCGGCAAAAACATAGGTGAACTGAATGAGTCAATTCTCGTAAACCTTGCCGAAGACAGTGTAAAAACCGCAGATGGCGGTACACTGAGCGCAACCGGCAGTATCTCCGCCTTGATTGACGACGGCGGTGAGTACAAACCCGAGTTTGTCGCAAGCGGTGACGGCATTACCGTTACGTATGATGCAACAGACAGCAACACCCCCGACATCACCAAAATCAATATGCAGGCAACCATCACCATCGAATCGGTCGCAAAATACAATAACGCCGAAATCTTCACATTGAAGAAGACGATGCTGTATAGCGAAGTTACCGATTCGTGGACCATTACCCCTGCAATGATTGAAGAATGCATCCAAATGGCGGATTTCACCCTGCCCACACCTACCGACTACAACGCATTGGAAACAGCTATGCAGGAAACACAGACCAAGTTGACCATTACCATCGGTGCTGTGCCGCCTGCTGAGAACACCAATCCCTAACGAACAATAAAACAGGAGGAATTCGAACATGAAAAAAATTGGAATCATTATTGCACTGGCTCTGATCGTAACCATCGGCGGCGTATATGCAACGTGGAATTATACGATTGCTGCTTCCGGAGCGGTTGACTCTCAAACCGCCACCACCGGCGTTACTTTGACTGCAATAGACACTACAACATTGGAAAACGGCACAATCAAGATAGAAAGCAACAGCATTACAATCCAACTCGACGATGACAACAACGACCACAAAGCAGAACTTGTGATTGAAGGCGAATTGGTCGTTTCCTTCACAAATGACAATAACGACTCAATTGCGTTGACATGTACATCATCCGGCAGCGGTTTTTCAAAATACCAAGAAAAAGATATTTTCACCCTTGACAAAACCATGACTTCCGAGAGTCAGATCGGAAACGGCACTCAGTGGACAATTACCGGAGAAATGTTGAAAGAAATCATCCAATTAAATGGCGACATTGTAGCTGATACTTCGACGCAATATGATACGTTGGCAACAGCTCTGGAAAACGGAACCATTACGCTGACCTTTAACGCCGTTGGCGCATCAACACAAGGAAACTAAGTTTAGCACACAAGTGAAAGGAACCCGCGCACGCGCTTCCTTTCACTTCTTTGAATTGTGTGTGTCGATTTTTCCCGATCGATAAAAAAGAAAAAGCCAATAAAACAGAAAGGAGGATATGTTCTAATGACCGGATATGAAATATATACATTTGTGCTGTGTTTGTTCGTTCTGTTGGCATTATCCTCCTTGTTTATTGTATTTTTGCGTCTTGTGGTCAAATTTTATCTGAAACTGGTTGGACACGGCATTGAAGACCAGGCGATTTTAAAAGAAGCGGATGAAAAACGCAAAACAAGTGCTTGGGACATTATTAACAATATTGCATCTGTGCTGGTTTGCGTTATCATGGTCGGCGCTTTTGCCTTTTCACTGTATGTACAAATCACCGAGACCTCTTTCCCGCTGGGTCTCCCTTCCCTTTCGGTAGTCAAAAGCTCTTCCATGTCTTATAAGGAAGAATCCAATTCGTATCTGTTTGCCAATCAGCTTGATAACCAATTTGACACGTTTGATATTATTGTGCTCAATCCCGTTCCCGACGAATACGACCTTGCACTCTACGACGTTGTCGTGTATGAAGCAAGAGACGGCACCATGATCGTGCATCGTATCGTTTCCATTGAAGAGCCGAACGCCTCGCACCCGGACTGTCGGTACTTCAAATTTCAAGGGGACGCTGTTTCGGTCAGCGACAAATATCCTGTTTTGTACAGTCAGATGCGCGGCATTTACAGCGGGAAACGCCTTCCCTTTATCGGCAGTTTTGTTATGTTTATGCAATCGCCTGCAGGCTGGATTTGCATTTTGCTGGTACTGTTTGCCATTGTGGCAACACCGATTGTGGAAAAGAAAATCGAGCAGGCGAAACAGGCACGGATTGCGCTGCTCCGCCCACCGATAATTGAGACGCCCACGCCGGCTCCCGCACCAACGCATGAACCGCCTCCAACAGAAACGCCACCCGAGATTGCCTTTATTTTGGAACTCAGCCGCAGTAAAAAACCGGACATTCGTATTTTCCACCAAAAGCTGCGCATGGCACCGATCGAAGTGCAGAAAGCATACGCCGCGGTCGTACGCCGCTTATATGCATACCGTTCTCTGCGGTACAGCTACAGCGAACGGTACCAGACCTTCCGTTCGGGCAATACCGTCCTTGTCAAATTGACGCTGCAAAGCGGCGTTCTGTGCGCTTATGTTCACGCAGATCCGGAAACTTTGACGCCGCCCGAAGGTGCTGCTTTCAGCGTTTCAACCAATCCATCGTTTGCCTCATGCCCGGTCAAGATTAAACTACATACCGATGCCAATATCGCATTTTTCCTGCAAATCATTGCCAAACAGACGGAGGGAATGCTATGAAAAAAATCGGAATGATTACACGCACAATTTTGATTTTGACGGTCATCGGTTTGCTTTTAACTGCTACCGGCAGTTATGCCGCTTGGCATTATCTGATCGATAATCCGGTTAAGTCGAAAACAACTACTTCCCAAATTGACTTTCTGTTTCCAAGACCGCTCGGTCCGCTGGACTTTACCGGTCCGAGAACCAGCGAAAGTTTGTGGGGAGCAGGCTATAAAGAAGACGACATAGGAAAGGTAATAAACGGCAATACAATAACCAAAGATGACATTGACAAAGTTACGTCAACTGAACAATCGCAACAAAATCTGCTGACCAGTTACACTGCACTAAATTTGCAAATCAATAGCTATGCCGAGACCAAATTGCTAATCTCGTTTGAAGTCACATTTTGTTTGGCACCCGGTTTGATAGAAACAACAACAGCACCTTTCATTGGCACCACCATTCAGCCTCAATTCCCATTTGCCGACGAATATTCAATCACAAGAAACGGGAAAGAAATTGGGAGCGGTGTAATTTATTGTGAAGATAGCGGTTTGGAAGTCGAACGATACAAAAATAGCGCAAACAATGTACGATTAGACAAAGGCGTAAAGGCATTTGAGTATTTTATACGTGACTACTATTACTACACCGCCACTATTAACGCAGAAGTTAACGGTTTCGACATTAAAGATTTTATTGTAGATCCACCGGAACCCGGCAGTGAACCAAATTACGCTTCGTTTATTTTGGACGTCAAACATAATACTACGCAAGAAAATACCATCGCCAGCTTTGCCTCGGTCAAAATCATTGCCACCGAATATCCGGCTCCCGCAGAAAGCACTGCGGCGGTCGGCAGAATGGCTTTTACGCACACGGTTGTTGAAAAAATGTAAAAGATCCCTCGTATACACGGACATGCGAATATACGAAGGATCTTTTTATTTACGATAAAATTGTAAAATCAATCAGTTTCAATCAATATTAACCGTATCAATCGGTTACGATTTCCACGCCCTCGGGAACCTTGGTTTCTACTATAAGGTTGCCGTCGGCGTCTTTTTTCACGGATACAGCGAGAACCTTGCCGTTTGCGGTCGGGTAGGTACCTTCTGCCCACTCCAGATTTCCAAGATGGGGGTTGATTTCATAACGGTTGGGCGCCAGGGGCTTGATACCGAGCACATAGTTGGTCAGATACGGGCAAGGACCGGATGCCCAGCCATGGCAGAGCGAATGACGGAATTTGATATAACAATATGCGCCGTAATCGCCGTGCACATCAATCTTCCCTTCGGGTACTTCTTCGTCGATTCTGCCCGCGTTTTCCATCCAATTCAAATCAAAATCTTCCCAGAAGGTGGTTGCCCCCATATCCAACATGCCGCCCCAATATGCCTTCAAATCGTCCAAAGCGCCGTCATAATCTCCTGCCATTGCCTTAGCGGCAAGCAGATAATAACCGAAGAAGGTGGAATAACCGTGCGCGCCGCCCGGCTTGAGGCACTTTTCATTGATTTCGACAGGGTCCGCAAGTCCCGACAAGGCAAGCAATGCCGCCGCCTGTTTGGAGCCGCCGCAGTCCGGCACATGCTTTTTCATCCGCTCGGCAGATTCGCGACAGAGTGCTGCCACATCATCCACGCCAAGTACGGTCAACATTTCGTCGCACTTATCCAGCGCCATCTTCAGGAGCCCCTGCAGTCCCGCATGAATTGCAACAGGATTTGCATTGTTGGGCCAGTCAATAAAGCGTCCCTCGGGCATGTGCTCCACACCGTCTTGGTCTACGCACGAAGCCAGTACACGTGCAAGATCGCGCAAATAGTCCTTTTGCTCGGTCAGATATGCCAAATCTCCATAGGCGCGATACCAATCGTAATGAATCATCAACCACCAAATCGAATAGGAGGAAATGCCGTTCATCCAACTGCCGATCGGCGTTTCATCGCGCACCACATCCAGTGATGCGGGAACCACATCCTGCTTGCCAAAGGTTGTCATAATGGTATTTACCTCGGTATGCATGTCGCCAATCCAGACCAATCGGTCGCGCTTGATGCCGTCCCAAAGGTATTCCTGCATATTCAAATGCGCCGTATAAGCGGCAACGTTCCAAATTTGCGTAATCCGCGGGTCACTGCAGGAGAAAGAACCGATATAGTCCAAATCTCTGTAATGGAAAACGCCCTGCACCTGCTTGAAGCAGACGGCTGCATCCTCGTCAAGCAATTCTATGTACAGAAAACGGTAGCCGGTTTCATTGGTTTCGCAGGCGGAATAAAAGCCCACATTCATGGTCAAATCGCGAATGGCATGGTCATTTGTGGTGTTTTTGACACCGAGCGGCGTCAGTGCTTCCATTACACTTTCGCCAAACCGCACGCGAATATTGGCGCGATTTCCCGCTCCTTGCACTGCCCAAACCTGGAGCCGCGCACTTCCTGCAAATTCAATACCGAAATCCAACAAAATTGCGGCATGCGGCTTTCCGGCACTGTTACGCAGTGTGCAGCTTTCGGGACTGACAACCAGCGTAATCTGGTTGCTTTTCTGAATCAGAAGATTTTCCGCACCGCTGACATCGCCAATCGTCTTTACCACGCGACAGGGGGTAAGATAACGACGGGTGCGGGGGTCTGTTTGCGGCGATTGCAATGCCGCGAATCGATCGGTTACTTTTGCCATGTTTTTGTATCCTTTCATTTTTGAAAAATTCATGCGCGTAAGCGCAATTCATTATGATTTGACGGCTACGCCGTCATGCCAACGGCAATTCATGCACGCAGTGCAATTCATGACCGAAGGTCAATTCATGCGCGTAAGCGCAATTCATTATGATTTGATGCTCGCAAGCTCGCATCATGATTTGACGGCTTTGCCGTCATTGCCGTCATTGCCGTCA
>CAZMAZ010000113.1:0-5741 GCA_964564255.1 uncultured Clostridium sp.
ATTTGATTAAAATTTTGAATGATATAGAAACGAGGAAAATGCAATGGCACTTACAAGCGAACAGGTTGCCGTCATCGTGCGGCAGGTATTAAACAATCTGAGCAATGCGCCGGAAACTGCGTCGGACAACAAAATTCCGGTCGGTATTTCCAATCGGCACATCCACCTGACAAAAGAAGATTTGGAAACGCTGTTCGGCGTCGGCTACGAGCTGACACCGATTAAGGATCTCTCGCAACCCGGACAGTACGCCTGCAAGGAACAGCTAACCCTGATTGGACCCTCCATGCGTCCGATTGAAGGCGTTCGCGTTCTCGGTCCCTTGCGCCGTCGCAGTCAGGTTGAAATTTCGGTAACCGATTCCTACGTACTCAAGGTAAAGCCCCCCGTGCGTGAATCCGGTGATTTGGACGGCTCCGCGCCCATTACCATTGTGGGACCCAAGGGGGTTCTGCAGCTGAAGGAGGGCTGTATCATTGCCAACCGTCACATTCACATGAGCCCCGACGACGCGGCACGCTTCGGCGTAAAGGACGGCGATTACATCAATGTGGACGCCTTCGGCGGCACCAAAAAGACCAGATGGTACGACGTGCAGATTCGCGTCAGTGACAAGTTCCGTCTGGAAATGCATATTGACACGGACGATGCCAATGCCGTCGGCTTCAAAAACGGCAGTACGGTTACGCCGGTCAAGGATTGAGGTAGCGACATGATTAAAGGAAAAGTAACCGGAACCATTGTTTCCACCAATAAATTTGACGCATTGCGCGGATTTAAGTTTTTGGAGGTCCGTCTGATGCAGGGAGAGCTGCTCACCGACGAGTACATCGTTGCGGTTGACCGCACCATCAGTGCCGGTATCGGCGAAGAGGTTTTAGTGGTCACCGGCAGCAGTGCGCGCGTTGCCGTCGGCGATGCGAATGCCCCGGTTGACGCGGTCATCGTGGGCATTGTCGATAAGGGAATCTGAGGAACCGCTGATTCCCTCCCCCTTATTTCACTATTTTGCTATACTGAAAGGATCCGATCCGAACTATGCCCGGACTTGAATTAAAAAATATATTGCAGAAGCACGGCGTTGTCGGTGCGGGCGGTGCGGGCTTTCCCTCTTACGCCAAGCTGACACCGGGTGCCGATCTGCTTGTCATCAACTGCATTGAGTGCGAACCACTCATGTACACCGATTACATTTTGGTGCAGGAACGCCTGGATCAAATTGTCGAGGGTGCGCAGGCGGTCATGGAATTTACCGATATAAAGCACGCCATTTTGGCAATCAAAGCCTATCGCGCCATGACGCTCGGACTTGCCGACGATCAGGAATTGGCGCCCGGCATTCATGTCAAAACCGTACCGAACATTTACCCGATGGGGGATGAAATCAATTTGATTTATCAGGTTTCGGGCCGTCTGATCAAGCCCGGCAACCTGCCGATTACCCAGGGTGTCATTGTATACAACGTGGAAACCGTTTTCAATATGCGCGCCGCCATTCGGCACGACAAGCCGGTCATTGAAAAATGGCTGACCATCGGCGGCGACATTCCCGAAGCCTTTGTGGTGCGCGTCCCGATCGGCATGCGTATCAGCGATGTTTTGCGGGAAATGAAGGTGGAGCTTCGTCCCCACCATATGATGTTTGACGGCGGTCCCGCCATGGGTATCCTCAAAAACCCCAAATCGGACGTGGTGGTCAAGACCACCAATGCTCTGATGCTGGTCCCCGACGACATTCCCGCCGTGGTCAACAAGCAGCGTTCGGTCGCGCAGGTCATGAATCTGGCGGCGTCCGCCTGCTGTCAGTGCACGCGTTGCACCGACCTTTGCCCGCGTCATTTGCTCGGCTATCCGCTGGAGCCGCATAAGATGGTGCGTTCCACACTGAGCGCGGCGCAGGCAAACCCCGAGCTGATTCGTTCCGCAAGTCTCTGCTGCGGATGCGACATTTGCGGCACCTTTGCTTGCTGTCAAGGCATTTCGCCCATGATGGTTATCAAAGAATACAAGAAAATTTTGGCACAGAACAAGATGAAATATATTGCCGCCCCCGACCAGGTCTTTACGCCGAGCGAAGAGCGCGACGGCAGAATGCTGGTCTCCCAAAAGTGGAAAGAGGTCCTCGGGGTGGCACGCTTTGACAAGCACCCGACCTTCTTGCCCGACAAGCTCAAGGCGTCCAAGGTGGAAATCCGTATGCAACAGCATATCGGGGCTCCCTCGGTTCCCTGCGTCGCGGAAGGCGATTTGGTAGAGGAAGGACAGATGATTGCCGAAGCGGGCAACGGTCTGTCGGTGCCCCAGTACGCATCGATTGGCGGACGCGTTTCCTTTGTCGATGCCACCAAGATTTGCATCGAAGCGGTATAACCGATTTTAGGCGATTGCAATTTTTCAAACAGATAGATTTGAGGTAAAAATATGTATCAGGCAGTAGGCGTTATTGAATTAAAAAGCATTGCAAAGGGGATAGAGGCAACCGATGCGGCACTCAAAAGTGCGGGCATCCGTTTGGTCTCGGCGCATCCCGCCTGCCCCGGTAAATTTGAAATGATTTTGACCGGTGCCATTGCGGACGTCACCGCGGCGGTTGACCATGTCAAATCCCGTTTCGACGAAAAGCTGATCGATTCCTCCATTATGGGGCGCATCGACGAGCAGGTGGTGGTTTCCCTTTTCGGGACCAATGCCCCCGAAAAAAGCGGCAGTCTCGGCGTGATTGAAACCTTCTCCGCCGCCAGCGTTATCAAAGCCGCCGATATTGCGGTCAAAACCGCGAAGGTATCCATTTATGAATTGCGCGTTTCCCGCGGTATGGGCGGCAAGGGCGTGGTTCTCTTAACAGGCGATGTCGGCGACGTGACCGCCGCCGTGGAAGCCGGCGCACAGTATGCCAAGGACCAGGGTCTGTTCGGGCACAGTGCCGTCATCCCCGCCCCGCACAAAGAGCTGTGGGAGCAAATTTGATTTGATTTGATTTAATTTGAATTGATCCGCACGGTCGGATCCGAAAGGAAGGCAAGCGCCTTATGAGTGAGATAAAATTTGTATTACCGAAAAGCCCGCGAATTCCCAAGCTGGTGGCACACCTGTTTGAGAAAATGCCGGAAATTGAGGCAGATCGCGCGGAACTGATTACCGAAAGCTACCGCATGACCGAGGATTTGCCGATAATCAAGCGGCGCAGTGCGGCATTCCGTCATATTTTGGAAAATATTCCGATTGTCATTCGTCCCGACGAATTGATTGTCGGCTCCAACTCGATTGCGCCGCGCGGCTGTCAAACCTTCCCCGAATATTCTTACGAGTGGCTGGAAAAGGAGTATGACACGGTGGCAACCCGCGAGGCGGACCCCTTCTACATTTCCCCCGAAACCGTTGCCCGTCTGAAAAAGGTTTACCCTTACTGGAAGGGCAAGACCTGCTCGGACCTTGCGTCGCAGTATATGAATCCCGAGGTGCTGGATGTTTTCCTGCATCACGGCATCTTTACGGTCGGCAACTACTTTTACAACGGCATCGGACACGTTTGCGTCGATTACGCCAAGGTGCTTGCCGTCGGTTATGAGGGCATTATCGCCGAGGCACGCGAAAAACTGGCTGCCCTTTGCGTGGCAGACGGTCAGTATATCCGTAAAAAGCAATTTTTGGAGGCTGTTATCGAAAGCTGTAAAGCCGTTATCGGCTACGCGGGTCGCTATGCCGCCCTGGCAAAGAAGGAAGCGGACATGTGCCCCGACCCGACACGCAGAGCCGAGCTGGAGCGCATTTCCGAAAACTGCCGCCAAGTTCCCGCGCGCGGTGCGCGCAGCTTCTGGGAAGCCTGCCAGTCCTTCTGGTTCGTACAGCAGCTTTTGCAGTGCGAATCCAGCGGACACTCGATTTCTCCCGGTCGTTTTGACCAGTATATGTATCCCTATTTCAAGGCGGATTTGGACGCGGGCAAAATCACACACGAAGCCGCGCAGGAGCTGATCGATTGCATTTGGGTCAAGCTCAATGACCTCAATAAAGTGCGCGATGCCGCTTCGGCGGAAGGCTTTGCCGGCTATTCCCTGTTCCAAAACCTGATTGTCGGCGGACAGGACGAGCACGGCGAGGATGTCACCAACGACCTTTCCTATATGTGCCTGGAAGCCACCATGCATGTGGCACTGCCCATGCCTTCCCTTTCCATTCGCGTCTGGAATATGACCCCGCACGATCTCATGATCAAGGCGGCGTCGGTTACCCGCGAGGGGTACGGCGTTCCCGCTTACTACAACGATGAGGTTATCATTCCCGCACTCATGTCGCGCGGCGCGACGCTGGAGGAGGCACGCTCTTATTGCATTATCGGTTGTGTCGAGCCGCAGGTGCCGCATCGCACCGACGGCTGGCACGATGCCGCATTCTTCAATATGTGCCGCCCGCTGGAGCTTGTCTTCTCGCGCGGCGTAGACCAAGGCAAGCAGATCGGTCCGCGTACAAAGGAAGTTACCGAAATGACCTCCTTTGAGGAGTTCTTCGATGCCTATAAAACGCAACAGCTGCACTTTATCCGCATGCTGGTCAATGCCGACAATGCGGTGGATATGGCGCACGCGGTCCGCTGTCCGCTTCCCTTCCAGTCCTGCATGGTCGACGACTGCATGGAGCGCGGACTTGCGATGCAGGAAGGCGGCGCGGTCTACAACTTCACAGGCCCGCAGGGCTTTGGAATTGCCAATGTGACCGACTCGCTGAGTGCCATTCGCACCCTGGTTTTCGAACAGAAAAAGGTGACCATGGCGGAATACAAGCAGGCACTTGCCGACAACTTCGGCAGAGGCTTTATCCCGAAAAAGGCAGAGGAGCTGACCACGCAGGTCGCCAAGACCCTTGCCGCTTCGGGCGCCGAGGTGACTGCCGAAACGGTCCGCACCCTGTATACCACCTTTACGGGGGACAATCTGGTTTCTCCCGAAAAGCGTGCCCGCTATGATGAAATTTTGCACATGATTGAGGAAGTGCCGAAATACGGCAACGACCTGCCCGAAATCGACCGCTTTGCACGCGAGGTCGGCGAAACCTACACCGCCCCTCTGCCGCATTTCCAAAATCCGCGCGGCGGTATTTTCCAGGCAGGACTGTACCCGGTTTCCGCCAATGTGCCGCTCGGCTATCAGACCGGCGCCACCCCGGACGGCCGTCTTGCCTATACCCCGATTGCGGACGGCGTCGGACCTGCCTCCGGCAGAGATACCCTGGGGCCCACCGCAACCGCCAACTCGGTTGCCCGTCTCAATCACGCGGACGCCTCCAACGGTACGCTGTTTAATCAGAAATTCCATCCCTCCGCGCTTGCCGGCGCACAGGGACTGGAGAACTTTGCCGCATATCTGCGTTCCTACTTTGACCAAAAGGGCATGCATGCGCAGTACAATGTGGTTTCCAGAGAAACCTTGCTTGACGCGCAGGCACACCCGGAGAAATACAAGAGTCTGGTCGTGCGTGTTGCGGGATACAGTGCGCTGTTTACCACCCTTTCCCGCTCCTTGCAGGATGACATTATCAACCGTACCACGCAGGAAGGATTTTGAGCGGTAAAAAGAGGGGTTGACGGCGATGAGGCGTTGACCGTTCGGTTTGCCGTATCGACATCAAGACGCACGAGAAAGTGAATTTTAAAAAAGGCTCTCACCGGGGAGAGTTCCCGCGAAAGCGGGTGAGAGGGGCAGGCCGTGCGGTTTGTCTGTTACGATGCCCCCTCTCCGTCGCCT
>CAZMAZ010000114.1:0-5719 GCA_964564255.1 uncultured Clostridium sp.
GGGAATACAGATGAATCTTTGCGAAATGGGAACGCCGTCGCTGGCATATCTCGGAGATGCGGTTTGGGAGGTATTGGTACGCAGATATTTGGTTACCGAATATCAATGCGGCGCGGGAGAGCTGAATACCAAGGCACTGTCCTTTGTCAGCGCACCGGCGCAGGCGAAAGCCTTAGAGCGGCTTCTCCCCCTTTTGACCGAGGAAGAGGCATCCTTTGTGCGACGCGGGCGAAACATATCGCCGCGCAATCTGCCGCATAATGCGACCAGAGAGCAATATCGCGATGCAACCGGGCTGGAGGTGCTTTTCGGCGCCCTGCATCTGGACGGTCGTGCCGAGCGGATTTGTACCCTCTTTTCGGCGGCTCTTGCGAAAGAGGAGACGCGGGCATGAAGCTGGAACTGCATCTGCACACATCCGAAAATGACCTTGCCGCACATGTTTCCGCCGCCGATGCCGTTAATATGTACCATGGAGCGGGATACGACGGCATTGTTGTTACCGATCACTATTTTTCGCTTTTTTTCGACACATGGTTTGCCACCGCATTGGCGGGGAAAACCCATGCACAGCGGATTGCCTGCTGGTTGCGCGGATACCGCGCGGCAAAGGAGGCGGGAGAGCGGTGTGGCATGCGGGTGTTTCTCGGTGCGGAGGTGCGATTTGTCGGACAGAGCAATAACGATTATCTGCTTTACGGCGTGGAAGAGTCGTTTTTCTTGGGTGCACCGCCTCTGCACCTGCTTTCGGGTCCGGCGGAGCTCAAAGCGCTCTTGCCTCCCGACGCAGTGCTTGTGCAAGCGCATCCTTTTCGCGACGGCATGACGGTTTGCCCGCCCGACTGCCTTGACGGCATTGAAATTTACAACGGCGGGACTGAGCCTTTCCGCAATCGGATGGCAGCGCTTTACGCCGAACATTACAAGATTCCCATTCGCACGTCGGGGTCCGATTTTCATGCCGCCTCTCATCTTGCGCGTGGCGGCATTTGTTTTGACGGAGAGATTGACAGCGAACGGGCATTGTCACTTCTTTTGCGAAGCGGCAAATATCGGCGCATCGAAGACGGTGCGGAAAGAGACAGTGAAAGAAGATAAAAATCATATACAAAAGAAAAATATAGTCGATTGTAAAACGCAGTTTTACAATCGACTAAAAAGAAAAAAAGGAGATATACAAGTATGAAAAATCCGATAATTCAAATTACAGTCAGAGACTTCGGCGTCATTGTCGCCGAGCTTTACCCCGAGAAAGCCCCCAAAACGGTCGATCATTTTCTTGGCTTGATTGAAAACCGCTTTTTTGACGGGTTGATTTTTCACCGTGTCATAAACGGTTTTATGATTCAAGGCGGCGGGTTCTATCCCGATTTTAAGCACAAGGAGGCACGCTCCATTCGCGGGGAATTTATTCGAAACGGCTGTATGAGCAACAACCTCAAGCACACGCGCGGCACCCTTTCCATGGCGCGTACAAACGACCCGAATTCCGCCTCTTCCCAGTTCTTTATTATGCATGAAGACGCGCCGCATTTGGACACACAGTATGCCGCTTTCGGGCGTGTGTGCAGCGGTATGGAGGTTGTCGATCAAATTGCTTCCGTGCCGACCGGCGTACACCTGTATTTTTCCGATGTGCCCAAAACGCCTGTTGTCATTGAACGCATGGAGATTTTGTCGGAGGAATAAATGATGGAGCGGGAACTCAAGGTTATGACCTTTAATCTGCGGGTGGAATATGCCGCAGACGGTGTCAATGCCTTTATGCATCGTTATGCCCGTATTTTGGATACGGTGACAGATGCCGCCCCCGATTTGGTCGGTTTTCAAGAGGTCACCGAGCACATGGCGGAAGAGATGCGTCGCGGCATGCAAAATTACACCCTAATCGGTTGCGGCAGAGAGCGAAATTTGTGCGGGGAATCCATGTTGCTTGCTTTTCGCACCGATGCTTTTTCGCTTTTGTCGGTCGACCATGAATGGTTATCCTTGACACCGCGCATTCCGGGGAGTTGCTACGGTTTGGATCAAAGTCCTTGTCCGCGCATGTTGACTGCCGTTTTATTGCAATCGCATGCAATGGGGGAACCGATTTTGTTTGTCAATACCCATCTTGACCATGTCGGCAAGACTGCGCGACTGCTCGGCGCAACACAGCTTGTGCAGTATCTGAGCACGCACAAGCCGCAGACGGGGCATTTTATTCTGACCGGAGACTTTAATGCCGTCCCGGAAAGTCCCGAAATACGGTTGTTGACCGAGGCCTCACCCTTCTCGATTTTTGACTGTTCTCGCAACCTGCCCGGTACCTATCATGATTACGGCAAAATCCCGGAAGCGCGGCGAGAGCGGATTGATTATATCTTTTCGGATGCGGATGCCAAGGAAGCATATGTTGTGCCGGATCCCCATCCGGAAGGTGTTTGGTATTCCGATCACCAAGCCGTTTGCGCAACCGTCGAATTTTAAGGTTTGGATAAAATTCGAAAAAATCCGAAGAAATCAAAGAAAATGTGAAAGGATTACAGTATGAAAAGAGCAGTTTATATTGCGGTTTTCGTCCTTTTGTTGGGTCTTTTGACCTTGAGTGCTTGCATGGGTGGAAAGCATCCGTCGGAAACAACCGCCGACAGCACAAAAGCGGAAGACAGTCAATCCGACAGAGGAACGACCGAATCGACCGAATCGACAACCGCAGGCTCCACCACGCCCGAAATCGGCGGAAAGCTGGAGATTAAGAGCGCCAAATTGGATGCCGATGGCTGGCATATTACCTTTTGTGCCACGCAAATCGTATCCGAACAGTCGGAGGAAGACCTGCGTTTGACGCTTACGGGAGACAAGATAAGCGCCGATACACAGACCCTTCGCGTAAAACAGGGGGTTGTTTCCACGCTGACGGTCCCGCAAGCAACCTCAGAGGTTGGCGGGGAGATAACGCTGACGCTGGAGCTTTGCAGCAACGGTTCTGTGGGCGACACTGCGGTTTTGCGCGTGCGGGACAATGTGATACAGCTGACCGAGGCGGGTATTCCGCTGTTGTTGCAAGCCATGACAGCGGAGGAAAAAGCCCTTTTAACCGTCGGCGATTGGGGAGATGTTACGCCGTTTTCGGGGAAAACGCAGGTCATGGAAAAGTACGGCATTCCTGCCGTGGTCTTTTCGGACGGCCCGAATGGTGTCAGAACCAATCAAGATACGGTTTGGTATCCGTCCTGCTCCATGCTTGCCGCAACCTGGAATCGCGATATTGCGGCAAATATCGGCAAGCAAATAGGGGAGGATGCAATTGCGGTCGGCGTCGATGTGATGCTGGGAGCCGGCATGAATATTCAGCGAACCGTATTGGGCGGCAGAAATTTTGAATATTTCTCCGAAGACGCCTATTTGTCGGGAAAAATGGCTGCCTCTTACACATTGGGCATGCAATCGACCGGTGTCGGTGTCAGTTTAAAGCATTATGCGGTGAACAATCAGGAAACCTCCCGTTCGACCGTATCGGCGAATTTGACCGAGCGCGCTTTGCGTGAGGTGTATTTGCGCGGGTTCGGTTATGCCGTTCGTGAATCGCAACCCATGACGATTATGTCCTCCTACAATCAGGTCAACGGCACCTATTCTTCCACAAACAAAGACCTTTTGGATATTTTGCATATCGAATTCGGGTATGACGGACTGGTTGTTTCCGACTGGGATGCGAGCGGCTCGCAAACCGACCGCGTCAATGCGGGGAATGACCTGTCTCAGCGCGGTTCGGCGGCGCATTATGCGGATATTTGCGCATCGATTCAATCCGGCACGCTGTCCGAGGAGGCATTGGACCAAGCGGCAGAGCATGTGCTTCGATTGGTTTGCCGCAGTTACCGCTATTTGCACAGCGGAGAGAAGATTAACAGTAAGATTCAATACAGAGAACAGCGTGCGGATGCGCTTGCGGCGGCACAGGAAGCAATCGTGCTTCTCAAAAACGAAAACCAAACATTGCCGATGCAGGGAAAGAAGGTTGCGCTGTTCGGGAACGGTTCGTATGATACGGTTTACGGCGGAGACGGTTCCGGCTATGTCAGCAGCTCCGCCTGTGTCAGCATTTCGGCAGGCATTCGCAAGGCGGGATATACACTTTTGTCCGAGTTAAATACGGCATATAAGAGCGCAAAAGTAACAGAGGCACAGGTAACGGTTACCGATGCGGAATGCGCAAAATATGCAAAAAGTGCGGATATTGCCGTTTTGACCCTTTCCCGTAAAACGGCAGAAGGGGTAGACCACACCAATACCAAGGGAGATTATCTCCTTTCCGATGAGGAATACGCGTTGCTTTCTCGGGTCAGTGCCGCATTCCATGCACAGAACAAGAAGCTTGTCGTATTGATTAACACCGGAAACCCGATTGAAACGGCGTCGTGGGAAGAAATGGCAGACGCCATTCTGTATGTCGGACTGACAGGTGAACAAATGGGCACGGCGATTGCCTCTGTTTTAAGCGGGGAGGTCAATCCTTCCGGCAAACTGACGCAAACATGGCCGATTGCCTACGCGGACGCGCCTTATGCAGAGACCTTCCCGGGAAGCGCGGCAAGCGTCACCTACAATGACGATATTTACGTCGGCTATGCCTATTATACCACCTTTGGCGTAAAAACCGCCTATTCGTTCGGATACGGACTTTCCTATACCGATTTTACCTACAGTGATTTTGCCTTTGTCGGCAATTCTCAATTGTATGCGGCGGAAGATACCTTAACCTTTTCCGTGACAGTGACCAATACCGGAGCGGTTGCGGGCAAAGAGGTGGTGGAGCTGTATGTCTCCAAGCCGGACGGCAAAAACGAACAGCCCGCATATCTGCTTTGCGGATTTGCCAAAACCGAACTCTTGCAACCGAATCAGTCGCAGACAATGGAAATTGTCGTTTCTACCGAGGACCTTGCAACCTATCTGACCGACAGTGCGGACTGGGTGCTGGAAGTGGGGACCTATACCTTCACCGTGGCGGCATCGGTAACCGATGCCCGCGCGACATTGGACCTTTCGGTGCAAAAGCAAATTTTGGTGGCGGATGTGGAAAACCGCTGTGTACCGACGCAAACAATCACCGTTGTCGATAAAGCGCATCCGTATGTGCCGATTACCCCCGAGGATTCTTTGACCAAGGGAGCAACCATCAGTGCCAATGGCGACGAGGGAGGAGAGTACCCGGCGCAAAATGCGATTGACGGGGACGGTCTTACCAGATGGAGCGGCGCGGGCGCCGTCGGGGACAAAATGCTGACGCTGGATCTCGGTGCAGAATATACGCTCGGCAAAATGTATATTCGCTGGGAGTCCAATAATGCCTACAAGTATCGGATTGAATACAGCAGTGACGGGATTGCATATACGACATATCGGGATGTTACCATGACGACGTGGGAGACGGACGATTTTGATTTGGATGGATTGCAGGCGCGCTATATACGCTTGGTCATTCCCGCAAGTGCCGGTTGGTGTTCGATTTACGAATGGACGGTTTTTGAAAAGAAATAAAAATGGCGGTTTCGCTTTTTCGGGGCTGTCTCAAATGCAAACTTAGAGCATTTGAGACGGTCCCTTTTTCAAAACCGATTCTCTCCTGCTTCTCGGTGTCGGTACAGCAAACCGAATGGTATACGCACTTTTGTTTGCACACAATCTAACTAAGCCTCCCTTGTGCAAATGGGAGCTGCCGCAAGCGGCGGAC
>CAZMAZ010000115.1:0-2033 GCA_964564255.1 uncultured Clostridium sp.
GAGGATTACGACTTTGTCAACGAGTACGAGGATAAGTACTTCATGGCCGGTTGGGACACCACGCTGGACGGCACCGTCAGCTTCAATGCCGAGAACAACACCGTGACCGTTCCCGCCAACGATACCGCCGAAGTCACCGTGACCATCACGGTCTCCAAGGACGGCATCAAGTGGATCGAAAAGTACTTCCCCAACGGCAACTACGTCGAAGGCTATGTCTATCTCACCGACACCGCCGAAGAGGGCGGCGTGAACATGAGCCTGCCCTTCATGGGCTTCTGCGGCGACTGGACCGAGGCTCCCATTTTCGACAGCGGCTATTGGTACAACAACGGCTTCTGGGCCGGCAGCGGTCTGGAAGGGCTCAATGAGACCGTCGATGCCGAGGAATACTATCACGTCGCGTGGCTCAACATGGGCAACAGCGACAACGACTGGATCTTGGGTCTCAACCCCTATTCCAGCATGCAGGTCGGAAACGACGGCAACGTGATCTACTCCGCCGAAAACAACGTCATCTCCCCCAACGGCGACGGCGTGATGGACAAGATCAGCGACTACTACTTCTCCCTGCTGCGCAACGCGCGCTATCTGTGGCTGACGTACACGGATGAAGCGGGCAACGTGCTTAATAAACAGGAGCTGGAGTACCTGAACAAGACCATGTACAACAGCAACTACGGCGGCACCGTGCCCTATGTCTACAGCTGGTACGAAAAGTCGGACGATCTGTACGACTTCACCGACGAGGACGGCAAGCCCCTTGCCGACGGCACGAAAGTGACGATCACCGTCTCCGCCGCACTGGACTATGAGGACGACGAGGCCGACGACAGCATCACCATCCCCATCACCATCGACACGGCCAAGCCCGAGGTCGTGAGCGTGCAGGAAGTGCAGTACGGCGACAAGCTCTACCTCGTGGTCACGCTCGACGATGCGCACCCCGCCACCGTGGCGCTGATGAACCCCGCCGGCACGCAGCTGTACGATCAGGTGTATGACAACACCATGACCCAAACTGAAGACGGCACTTACACCGCCATGGTGGACATCACCGGCCACGGCGACGACTTCATGCTGGTGCTGGGCGACTACGGCTATCTCGAAAGCTACTATCAGGTCAGCCGCAGAGAAAGCGGCGGCAACGACCCCACAGTGATCCCCAACACGCTCTACGCCTATCAGGTGTACGACCTGGGCATCTACTACACCTACGGCTGGGACTATATGTTCGGCTGGTGCGAGTTTGACCGCGAGACGGGCACGGCCACCATGGTCAACAGCGACGCGTATGAGACCTATGCCATCAACGCCGCGGAATACGTCGACGGCTACGTCTTCGCCGTGGACGCGGGCAACAACTTCCTGTACATGAAGCCGGGTCTGTGGAACCGTAACGTCATCCGCAACCTCGGCGTGAACGTGGTCGACATGGCCTTTGACGATGTGAGCGACACGATGTACGTTCTCGTCAGCGACAGCGATTCTTATACCTACGCTCTCGCCACGCTTGACCTGCTCACGGGCGAGCTTGAGATCGTGTGTGACTACTATAGCAAGTACTTCATGCCGTGGGCGATGACCTTTGTGAACGGCACGCTGTACTGCTGCAAGTACTACTACGGCGGCCTCTATCAGGTCGATCTTGAAACTTACGCGATCACCGCCGTAACCACGGAGGACGGCGAGGCGTTCCAGCCCACCGATTCCAACGGCTACTCCGTCAGCCCCATGTACGGCCAGTCCATGACCTACAGCAAGGCCGACGGCAAGATCTACTGGCTGTACTGCAACAGCCAAACCGAAAGCAGCTTCATCACCATCGACCCCGAGACTTGGACGAGCAGCGCCGTGAGCCTCGGCACGGCTGAGTATGTCGGCGCGTTCACCTTGGAAGAGACCGACTATCAGCTCCCCGAATCCACCGAGATCACCGACCTCGCGCTCGATCATAACAAGGCGCTCATCGCCGAGGGCGAGACCGTGACGCTCACGGCCTCCGTGCTCCCCTGGAACACCACCGCGGCCGC
>CAZMAZ010000115.1:2133-5670 GCA_964564255.1 uncultured Clostridium sp.
GCGAGACCGTGACGCTCACGGCCTCCGTGCTCCCCTGGAACACCACCGCGGCCGCCGACATCACGTGGGTGAGCAGCGATTCCGACGTTGCCACGGTCAAAGACGGCGTGGTCACCGGTGTGGGCGACGGCACGGCGGTCATCACCGCGTGGATCGGCACGAGAATCTCCGCCACGTGCACCGTGCGCGTGATCGCGCTCGGCAGCGAGGTGCACGCCTATGACTACAGCGCCGACGGTGACTACGGTCATTGGCAGACCATCGATCTTAAAACCATGAAGCCCACCGACGGCGCAGAGAGTGAAGTCGAGATCATGGCCGCCGATTATAACGGCCACGACGGCTCCATCTACGGCGTGGATGCCGACAAGGCCAACACCTGGCGCATCGACCCCGAAAGCGGCGAGGCCACACAGCTGGGCACTTTCGGCAAGACGGTCGCCGACATGGCCTACGACTACAGCACGGGTATTATGTACGCCGTCACCGACAGTGACAGCTATCTCTACGCGCTGGATATGCACTCCGGCGCGATGGTGAAGCTGGCCAACATGAACGGTCTTATGCTCTCCGCGCTGGCCTGTGACCTGTACGGCACGCTCTACGGCATCACCTACGAGGGCGAGCTTGTTATGCTCAGCGTGTACGAGAACCAAGGCGGCGAAGGCGGCGGCGACGAGGGCGGTATCATGCCTCTCGACGAGTTCGACGACGACTTTGACCCCGGCATCGGAGTTGACCCCGGCTACGGCGAGGGCGACGGCGACGGCACGCTGCCCAAGGCGGTCGAGTTCACCTTCATCGGCGAACTCAAGCTCGCCGGCGAGGGCGTGGTCTACGGCCACAGCCTGTGCTACGACCACAACAACGACGTGCTCATCTGGAGCGACACCAACGGCAGCACCTTCCACCAGATCGGCCTTGACAGTGAGATCGACGAGTACTTCGGCGATATGGTGCTGTTCATCGACTACGACTACGATCTCGGCAGCGTCACCACGCATACCATGCCGCAGTATCTTGGTATGTACGTCATCCCCGATGATGGACTCATCCCTGAACTCCCCGAAGTGAAGATGGAAAGCGTCACGGTCTCCCCCATGTTCCTGCTGGTGGGGCAGTCCGCACAGCCCACGATGAACGTCTCCCCCGTCAACGCCAACGTCGCGTATGACTATTACTACTTCTTCGATATGGGTTACGATGAGAACGGGAGCGAAGCCGAAGTCATCGACATCGACGAGTTGGAAGAGAACGGCAAAGTCGTCGCCAAGAAGGCGGGCGTTGCCTACGTCTCCTTCTACGTCTTTGACGAGGATGCCGACCTTGGCTCCGATGAGGCCGAACCTATTTTCGGCGGTTACTTCCAAGTTACCGTCAAGAATCCCACCACGAGCACCATGCGCGCCTTCTTCGGCGACGTTGACGCCTGGGTCAACCTTGATCAGATCGACACCCTCGAACCCGATCTGGTGACCTACGTCACGGATGCCGACGGCAACACCTACTTCATGTACTCCGCCGAGTATGTGGACGGTGTGATCTACGGCTACGGCTTCAACGATTCCGTTTACGACTGGGAGAGCGGCTTCTGCTTCATGAGCTTCGACCCCGAGAGCATGAGCATGAACATCATTGACCGCAAGGCGTTGGGCTTCCCCTTCGTCTATGACCTCGCCTTTGACTACTCCAGCGGCACGATGTACGCGCTGGCCGGCAGCAGCGACGTGGTTGCGCTGTATTATGTCGACCTGAGCGACGGCAGCCTCATCAAGGCCTGCTCGCTGGATGACCGGATGTATCTGAACATGGCCGTGAACGCCGATGGCGACGTGTTCGTCATCAGCCGCGCCGAGTCGTTCTACGATGAACTCAGCGGCATGACCGTTTCCGGCACCTCTGTGCTGTACTATGTGGACATCGAGAGCGGCGAATTGGAGCCCGTGCTCGACACGAACGTTTCGAGCAGCAAGCTCTCCTCTCTGGCCTACGACTATGACACCGGCTACTTCTACTGGACGCCGCTGGGCGGTCTCTACCTCATCGACCTCGCGGATTACAGCTGCAACAAGCTCGGCGACACAACGGGCACCTACGGCGGCGACTATCACGCGCTGATGCTGCTGACGGACGAGTATCCCGAAGTTCCCGACGAGCTCAAGGGTGTCAAGATGATCTCCGACACCGTTGAGCTGCACGTGGGTGACACGCAGAGCCTCGACCTCTTTGTGCAGCCCTCCACCATCGATGCCAAGATCGAATGGTCGAGCAGCGACGAGAGCGTGGCCACCGTGGATGAAGACGGCGTGGTCACCGCCATCGGCGCGGGCAAGGCCGTCATCACCGCCACCGTTTCCGCGGGCGACGTGACCCTGACCGCCACGTGCACCGTTCCGGTCTACGGCGCGGGCGACTACTTCCTCACCTACAACGTCACCGACAAGGGCTTCAGCGCCATCGACCGCATCGACCCCACCAAGGTCACCAACCTCACCGAAAACGAGACGGCTTCCCCCGTCACCGCCATGGCGATGCTGGGCGACGTGATCTACGCCTACGATGAAGAGGGCAACTTCTTCACCACTACCGTGGAAAGCGGCTTCCAGCGCACTTATCTCGGCAGCCACGGTGTCGACGTGAGCGAGCTGAAGGAAGAGTATCCCGATACAACCGTGGATTACGGTTGGGGCACCACGGCTGAGCTCCACTATGAGCCGCAGTTCACCGTGCAGGATATGACCGTGTACGGCGATAAGCTTCTGGCGCTGGGTGCCGTGTCTCTCCTTACGACGCAGGATGTGTACTACGACGGCGAATTCGCTTACAGCGACACCAACTATAATGAGCCGGACAACAGCTGCGTGATCTACGAGGTCGATCTCGCCACCGGCAATCTCACGAGCTTCTGCCTCGTTCCCGACCCCGAGGATGACACCGTCACCTCCCTGCGCGTGAAAGCGCTGAGTGCGGCAAACGAGATGTACTTCTACTCCACCGGACGCGATTACATCAGCGTGCTGCACGAGGGCTACACGGACGGTCATCCCACGCCTACCGCCGATGTTGTCGCCAACCTGCAGAACCTCGCCATCTACGGCGAAGACTCCGCCGTTATGGCCATGACTTACGACGAGGTTACCGGCTGCCTCTACCTGCTGCACACCGAAAACGGTCGTCTCTATCGTCTGCTCACGATCGACCCCAACACCGCTACTGTTGAAAAGAGTGCGGACTTTGTGGGCGGCTCGGTGTACGACGAGGAGAACTGGACGTACATCGCCGACGCGTTCCACGGTCTGGTCGTTGTCAGCGGCAAGGAGCCGACCGACACGCCCGATACCCCCGTCGATCCCGTCACGCCCTCCAACCCCTCTACGCCTTCCACGCCTTCTACGCCCGCGAAGAACGAACTCCCGTTCGTGGATGTTGTCAAGGGCGAGTGGTATTATGACGCGGTGAAGTATGTGTACGAGAAGGGTCTGATGAACGGTGTGGGCGACGGCACGCACTTTGACCCCGACGGCGATGTCACCCGCG
>CAZMAZ010000116.1:0-5653 GCA_964564255.1 uncultured Clostridium sp.
TTTTTTGAAAAATTTTCATCGTATGTAGTATAGCATATTTTGGATGCTTTGTCAAGTGCTTTTTTCGCTTTTTTTACCGTCTTCTTTGCTTTTTTGTTATTTTTTATGCGAAAAAGGCGGGAGAATTTCTCCTGCCGCCTTTTATCCTTTTGCTTTTTCGTTTTTTGCTTTTAACGTTTTAAGACTCAAAAAGCTCCAGCAGGTCTCCAAGCAGTCCTTCCGTATGGTGGCAGAGGCAATAATGCGCTTCCCGTTTCACCTCGTCGGTTGCATTGGAGGGGCAAACCGAGAGATCCGCCGCCGCCAGCATGGAAAGGTCATTTCCGTAATCTCCACAACAGATAATGCGCGCGCCGGGATAGCGGTGGCGCAAAAAACGCACGGCATAGGCTTTGCTGCAATCGGGCGCATTCAACTCGAAAAAGGTCGGCGCGGAATCCGCAAAGGTAAATCTGCCCGCAAATGCCGTGCGAACGGCATCACGCACCTCATCCAAAATTGCTTTTTCCTCGCGGATAACCAGTTTATACCACTTCTCCGACGCATCGGCCTGGCTCCACTCCTCATACGGAAGAATGCGCACTTCTCCCTCGCGGTAATGCTGAATATCTCGCATAATCACCGCGCCGACGCCGTCGGTAAGTGCGCCGCGATTGGTTGCGATACGAACGCCGACCTGCGGAAAATGTGTCCGCACATAGCGCATCAATTCCATTACATCCTCGCCGTTTAGCGGGTGCTCGGCAATGATTTTTCGATTATGAATATCAAACAGCATGGCACCGTTGCAGGTAATCAGCGGCGCATTGCAAAGAGCTTCCGCATTCGGGACCGCTCGCAACAAATCAATCATCATTCGTCCGGTTGATATGGTAAACAGACCGCCTTCTTGCTGAAATTTCTCCAATGCTTGCAAATTGCGTTCGGGGACTTGTCCGTCCGCGCCGAGAAAGGTGCCGTCCAAATCGGTCACAAGAATCATGCCGCTAAATTTTCCGCCCATAGTCGCTTTGCTCCTTTTTTGATTGTTTTTTTGCTCCTGTCGGGATTCATTGCATCTCGCTCATATGCCGCAGCTTGGCAAGCAATTGTTGCGTTTCGGGCGGCAATGGCGCTTGAAAATGCATCTCTTCTCCGGTTCTCGGATGACGCAAAATCAATTCACCCGCATGTAAGCACTGACCGCACAAGAGCGCTTTGTTTTTGGCACCGAATGCGGTACCGTCCCCGCCATAGACAGGATCTCCCAAAAGCGGATGTCCCATCGATGCCATATGAACACGAATTTGGTGCGTCCGTCCTGTCTCCAAACGGCATTCTACCAGCGTAAAGGCGTTGCCGCAAAATCTGCCGACCGGATAGCGCTCCAACACACGATAATGCGTAATTGCCTCTCGTGCATGACGGTTGGGGTCCGAGATAACCGCCATTTTTTTTCGATCGTCCGGGTGCCTGCCAATCGGCAGGTCGATGCTCCCCTGCTCATTACGCAAATTCCCGATGCAAATTGCCGTGTAAACCCGCGCCGCCGCGTGCACACGAATTTGCTCGGCAAGGGATGCGTGCGCGGTATCATTTTTGGCAACCACCAAAAGACCGCTCGTGTCCTTATCAATCCGATGCACAATACCGGGACGCATAACACCGCCGATGCCGGACAGCTGTTCGCGGCAATGATGGAGAAGCGCGTTGACCAGCGTTCCGTTTTCATTTCCGGGCGCAGGATGCACAACCATCCCTGCGGGCTTGTTAATCACAATTATGTCCGCATCCTCGTATACAATATCCAAGGCAATCTCTTCCGGCTTGGCATCGGCGGATACCGGTGCGGGAATTTCGACTGCAATCAAATCCCCTGCCCTCACTTTATAATTTTTGGAGGCGGGCGCACCGTTGACGGTCAGGTGCTCTTGTTCAATCAGACGTGCAATCGCCGAGCGGGACAGCGTGGGAATTGCCGTTGCCGCAAAAGCATCCACGCGCATTCCCGTCTGGTCGGCGGTCGGGGTCAGCTCATACACCGTCTGCATTGTTTTCCCCTGTTTCCGCGTCTTTATTCTCTCCCAAATCGTTTATTTCTTGCCAATCGGGATTGACGTCGGTTTCGGTATCCGATTCGGATTGCAAATCGGGTGCAACCGCCGTTTCGGAGGCGGGTTCGGAACCGTTTTCCGTTTCGGAATTTGTTTCCGCTTCGGGTTCGGTAAGAGCAACCGTATCCGCGCACACATCGGTCGATTGGGAGGCGGCACGTCGCTCGCGCACCATTCCCATGAGGCAATAAATCACAATCAAGCCCGCGCCGATACAAACACAGGAATCGGCAACATTAAAGACAAACTGCCAAATGCCGCAGAAATCAATCATGTCCACCACATAGCCGTACGCAATACGGTCAATCATATTTCCGATTCCGCCGGAGCAAACCAAAATCAATCCTGCCCGCACAAGCAGGCTCTGCGGTCTTTTTGCAATATAGTACCAGACAATGACCACAATCAAAACAACCGAACAGCCCATAAAAATCCAACGGGCATTTGCCAAGGAGCCAAATGCCGCCCCCGGATTTTGCACATAGGTTAAGCGCAAAAAATCGGGAATCAACTCTACCGAATCTCCGGGATGCGGCAAAAAGATTACGGTTAAATGCTTTGTAATTTGATCCAAAGCGACCAAAAAGCAAACCAAAAGCAGGCTTAAAAACATATTGTAAATTTCCCCCTATTTACTCGGCAAACAGCGGGACCGGGCGCACCTCTGTCCCGGTCCCCATAAAATCATGCAAATCCAAAAACGCTATCTACACATGTCACCTTGGGTTTTGATTAACGATGCGCTTACATCTTGCGCAGATAAAGCCGCCGTCCTCGGTCTCTTCTCCGTCGGTTACATACGCCCAGCAACGGTCACACTTGCGTCCGGAAGCGGCGCAAACACTGACCGCAATTCCGGATACCGTATCCGTAAAGGCATCCGACGGTGCCTCTTCACATTTTACATCCGCAAAGGAGGTAATAAAGACGGCGGGCAATTCGCGACGGAAGCTGTCAAACAGCGCATAAATATCCTTGTCTTGCGTATAAATGCAAACCGATGCATCAAGCGATTTTCCAATCAGCTTGGCAGCACGTGCCGTTTCCAATGCCTTCATCACATCGTCACGCAAAGCAAACAGGCGCTCCCAATGTCCCGCAATATCATCAAAATCCCATGCGGCATTCGCTTGCGGCATCTGATTCAAGAACACGCTTTCCGCTCTGTCGGACGCGGTATGCTTCATATGCTGCCAAATTTCCTCAGCCGTAAAGGCAAGAATCGGTGCCATCAAACGGGTCATACCGGAGATGACCGTATACATCACGGTCTGTGCACTTCTTCTTGCGACCGAGTCGGCGCGCTCTGTATATACGCGGTCCTTGGTAATATCTACATACAGCTTAGAAAGGTCAATCGCACAGAAATTATTGATCGCATGGTAAGCATTGTGGAACTCATAGTCCTCATAGGCTTTCAGGCAGGTGCGAATTAAGGCATTATAGCGAGAAAGCATCCATTTATCAAGTTCCTGCAAAGCCTCGGTCGGCACCGCGTCGGTCTCGGGATTAAAATCACCGAGATTTGCCAGCAAAATGCGAGCGGTGTTTCGAATTTTACGGTAAGAATCGGAAAGCTGTTTGAAAATAGCATCCGAGCAACGAACATCGGCATGATAATCCGAAGATGCCGCCCACAAACGGACAATATCTCCTCCGTATTTTTTGACCATTTCGTCCGGACTGATTACATTTCCTTGCGATTTATGCATCGCCTTTCCTTCCCCGTCAACCGTCCAGCCGTGTGTCAACACCTGACGGTAGGGTGCCCCTTGTCCCTTGGCTCCGACCGCGGTCAAAAGAGAAGATTGGAACCAACCGCGGTACTGGTCTCCGCCTTCCAGATAAACATCGGCAGGCCAAGACATTCCCTCTCTTTCCAAAACCGAGAAATGCGTTGAACCGGAATCAAACCAGCCGTCCAGCGTGTTGGTTTCTTTGGTAAAGGAACCGCCGCCACAGTGCGGACAAGCAAAGCCATCGGGCAGAATATCCTTTGCTTCATGTGCAAACCAGCCATTGGAGCCTTCTGCCGCAAACAATGCAGAAACCGCCTCGATGCTTTCCTCTGTGCAGATAGGCTTTCCGCAGTCGGCACAATAGAAAACGGGAATCGGCAAGCCCCACTGCCGCTGACGGGAAATACACCAATCCGCGCGCTCGCGAATCATCTGCACCATGCGATCTTCTCCCCACCCGGGGAACCACTTCACTTCACGGCATGCCGCAACCGCTTGCTCACGGAAGGCTTCGACCGAACAGAACCATTGCGGCGTTGCGCGGAAGATAATCGGCGACTTACAACGCCAGCAGTGCGGATATTCATGCGCAAATTCCGCAGACGCAAACAATGCTCCCGATTCTTTCATGTCTGCAAGAATCGCATCGTTTGACTGCGCATAGTACATACCGGCATATTTGCCCGCATCTGCGGTTTGATACCCGCGATCGTCTACAGGTACAATGATGTCCATCCCATAGCGCTTGCAGGTTAAATAGTCATCTGCACCGAAGCCGGGCGCCGTATGCACGCATCCGGTTCCGGAATCCATCGTAACATAATCGGCATTAACCACCAGCGAATCACGATCCAAGAAGGGATGTCTTGCGCGCATATATTCAAAATCGCGCCCCGGCATCCGCGTCAAAATCTCATAAGACGCAACGCCGCCCGCCTGCATGGTTTTCTCGCACAGTGCTTCCGCAACAATATAGGTTTCCCCATTTTCGGCGCGCACAACCACATAGGTCTCAACAGGATTCAGCGCAATGGCAAGGTTGCCGGGCAAGGTCCATGTCGTGGTCGTCCAAATGATAAAATATGTGTTTGCAAGATCCACGCCGTTCAGTTTTCCCTGATCGTCACAAACGCGGAATTTAACATAAATGGAAGTACAGGCATCGGTAGAATATTCAATTTCGGCTTCCGCCAGCGCCGTTTCATCTTTCGGGCACCAATAAACGGGCTTCAATCCCTTGTAAATATACCCTTTCCGATACATTTCACCAAATACCTTGACCTCACGCGCCTCAAAGGCAGGATCCATGGTCAGGTAAGGATGTTCCCAATCACCGAAAACACCGAGACGGATAAACTGCTCCCGCTGAATATCTACATACTTCTGCGCAAACCGATGACAAGCGGTGCGAAATTCGGGAATCGACATCTTCTTTCGGTCGATTTTATTCTGCTTAATAATAGCAGACTCAATCGGCATACCGTGGTTGTCCCATCCCGGAACGTACGGTACGCGATAGCCTGTCATTGCCTTATACTTATTGATAAAATCCTTGAGCGTTTTGTTCATGGCAGTTCCCATGTGAATATTTCCGTTGGAAAAAGGGGGGCCGTCATGCAAAACAAACAGCGGTTTGTCGGCGCTGTTTTGCAGCATGGTATGATAGAGATCGATTGATTCCCAGTACCGAAGCATCTCCGGTTCTCTTTGCGGCAAATTTGCACGCATTGCAAAGTCGGTAACCGGTAAATTCAAACTCCCGGTGTAATCTTTGGACATAGTATAGCTCCTTTTTATGATATTCTGTTTTGTTTCTCTTAT
>CAZMAZ010000117.1:0-5559 GCA_964564255.1 uncultured Clostridium sp.
GGGCAAACTACGACAGGGACTCCACGTCGGCAAACAGATTGCTTTCGCGCAAAAGATCTTCCCTACCGAGAGCAACACACACCGTCTCGGGCATCAAACGGCGCAGCTTGTCGGCATACGCATGAAAATCAGACGGGCGTGCCGCCAAAAGGCGTTCTATTTCCCTGTCATCCCGATCGGGATCCCTGCCGATGAAATAATCGCGGAAGGCTTTGTCCGCATAGCCGAATTCGCTCAAGGGCTTTGCATAATCGGCAACCGCTTTGATAATCAGTGCGGTCAATGCCTCTTCGTCGGGGGTATTTGCATCTATCCAGTCGGCTGCGGCGGCAAAGCTGTCATATGTCTCACGCACATGCGGGTCACGGTAGGACCAAAAGGCAATACGACCGTCTCCCGACGCAAACTGTCCGCTTCCGTATGCACCGCCCTTGGCACGGACCTCGTCCCACAAATAGGTGGAGGAAAGCCACTGCCCTATCAAAGAATCAATCGGGTCAAACGGTGTCTTTTCCGTATCCTGTACGCCCATCTGCACACAATATCCGACATCCGCGGGAATGCGGAACGCGCGGTTTTTCCGCGGTGCAAGGGCAAGAGAGGTATTGGGAGAACGCGAGCCCTTGGGCAGATGCAATGCGGAGATTGCCTGTCGGCAGATTGAAATTCCGCTCTGTTCGGTGGCAACCGACACGGTAAGACGCGCCGTACAGAAAACACGGCTTGCACATGCCTTTACGGCGGCGGTAAGAGAGGCGGCATTTCCTCTGTCGACTGTCTCTTTCTCTTTCTCCCGATGTGCCCCGCTCTCCTCACAGTCGGCTAAAACAGTTTCCAGATACCTGACATTGTCTATCCCGCCGTCCAGCAATCGCATATAGGCGCCGACTCGGCAAAGGGAGGCGGAGGCGACCGAAAGCGCCGTCATATGCCCTGCCCCTATCAAATCGTTTTTGCGTCCCGCATAATAGGCGGACAGTGCCCTGTACATATAGGTTTCGTCATATACCGCGTCGGTCAAGAGCTCTCCTGCGAGAGAAAGAACCGGCGAAACATTGGAAATCGGGCAGGAAATATTCAAAATCAGTGCAGGACGGCACCGATTGGCTGTCTGTGCACAAATGGCATGATACAAATCAAACCGACAGCACAGCTCTCTTTGCCTTGCGCGCAGCGCATCGGGCGACAGGCGCGTTGTCCCGAGAGAAGGAAGGGTCAGACCAAGCAAAAACACCTCGCGGAGCCCTTGCTCCTCCAAATCGCCGATGTCAAACGAAAGACTGATTTGGCAAAGCTCCGCCGTATCCGCCGTGGCAACCGAAAGAAACGGAACGGGGTCTTCGCCGACCAAAGCGGTCGCCGCACAGACAACCGCCTTTTTCCGTTCGGTGTGCAGATCGGCAAGTGAAAGACACGGCAGTGTTGCTTCGGCTTCGGGTGAGTCGGATGTTTCCAGATAGGTACGGAAGGCGGCATGATACCCGCAAAGCGCGTCATATGCCGAATCCGACATAGCGGCACGCAATGCCGCATATTCCTCTGCCCGTTTTGCAGTCCTTTCCCCTGCCATGGCAGAGGACGGAATACAGCGGAGCAGGGCAAAGTGCGGATTCTCCAAAATGCTCTTTTGCAGTACCGATTCCCAATACGGCGCGTCGGCACACAATTTGCGAATTTCCGCCGGATAATCTTGCGCCTCATAGGTCCCGTACCGAAAATACTCACGCATAATGCCAAATCCCGCATAAATGGCTTGTTGCGGCTCCAAGGCGGATTCGCGCGCCGTATATTCCCATGCCCGCATGCGGTCCAGCATACGCCGACTGTCAATTCCCTCTCGGACAAGCTGTTCTACGGTCTGCCGTACCAGCCGTTCAAAGGTCTCCGCGGATTGCGGGTTTGCTTTTTTCACCGAGAAAACCAGTGTCGGCTGCAATGCGTCATAATCCACCGTCATGTCCGGGTCTTTGCCGATTCCTGCATCGAGAATGGCGCGGGAAAGCGGACTTTCCAGACTGCCGACCAAATATTCCCGCAAAAGGCGGAGAGAAAACGGAAGCAGTGAATTTTTGTCCGCGGGCAGCACATAGGCAAGCGCAAGCGTGGTGTTGTCCGACTCCGATTCTCCGTCCGGAAGACAACAGTATTCCACAGCCTGCGGCGCGCAAAGGGGCGTCTGCGGCACCGGCTTGTCGGGCGCGGGCAGCTTGTGGGACGGGAGTGCTTGCAAAACGGAATCGATATAGGAAAGATGATTCTCCAAATCCATATCGCCGCACAAAAACAGTGCGCAGTTGTCGGGACGGTAAAAGCGACGGTAGGTGTCGCAAAAGGCTTCGTAGGTAAGCAAAGGAATCTCCGCAGAGGCGCCGCCGGCGGAAAAGGCATACGGCGTATGCGGGAAAAGTGCCCGATACAGCCCGTTCCAAAGGATGGAATCGCGGTCATTTTCCGCCGCCTGCATCTCATTCAAAACCACCCCGTTGCGGCAAAGTCCTCCTTCCCCGTCCGGCTCCAGACGCCAAGCCTCTTTTTCGAAAATTCTCCGATCGTGCAAAAAAGCGGGATGGAAAACGGCATCCAGATAGACCGACATCATATTGCGGTAATCCTTTTCATTGATGGAGCCGAAATGATAAACGGTCATATCGTTCCATGTCCCGGCATTCAAATCGGTATACATGGAGGTTTTCAGCAGGTTGACAAACGGCTCACGCAAGGGATAGGCATCCGAGCCGTCCAGGCAGGCATGCTCAATGATATGGAAAACGCCCGTATTGTCCGCAGGCAGGGTCATAAAGCCAATCGCGAACAAAAATTGACCGTCATTGCGATCGCTGTAAAAAAGCGTGGCACCGCTTACATGTCGAAGCGTCCAAACGCCGAGATTCCGATACGGAACCTCATCGTATTGTGTAACGGTGAAGGAACCGAGTGTCTGTCCGATTTGTAATTTCATAAAAGCTCCGTTCTGTCGCCAAAATGTCGGTGCAGGCAAGGAAAGCATCAAAAAACAATTCGGCAACAAATTTACTGATTGTACGCCGCCGAAAAACAGAAAAGAAGCACCAAGCGGCTTCCCTCTCGGCGGGATGGCTATAGGATACCATATAAAACCGTTTCTGTCAAGAGGTTTTTTGGGAAACACTGATTTAATGAGGTGCGGCAAGAGGGACAATTTCCGTTCCTACTCAAAAAGTTTACAGTTTATTCTCATTTTCGCGAAATTATTTTTCGCTTTCCTATTGCAATGCGCAAAAAAATATGGTATAATAATCTGTACGTGAATCCTCGGATGAGGAAAATCGCTATTCTTCGATGGAGGTAACTTGATTATGGAGCTTGCTCTCGGAATTGCTTTGCTTGTGATGGCTGTTTTTCTGGTAGCCGCAGTTCTTTTGCAGTCCGGTAAGGACAAGAGTCTTTCCGGTGCGATTACCGGCGGCTCGGATTCTTCCTTCGGCAGAACAAAAGGCAACAAGCGCGACAGAATTCTCAATAGATTGACTTTTGTATTCGCAATCCTTTTTGCTGTCACTGTTATCGCGGCTTATTGCATCGTATGATATACGGAGATTGCCACTCACAAAAAGCTCACGGATAAATCGTGAGCTTTTTCTCTGCGTTTTCTGTATTTCTGTGTTTTCTGCGTTTGCCGTATTTTTCGCGCTCGCCTTTTCAGTGAATCATCTGCTCTTCCTCGTAAAGAGCCGCGCCAATCACGGTACCGAAGCGTCCGTTTTCCGGCAAAATAAAGGTTTTGCCGAATTTTTCCCCAAGTCCCAAAAACACCTGTCTTATGGGATGCAAAACAGACAAATTGCCTGTCAGTACAATATTTTGCACATCGGCGCCGCGTGCGGCAAATACCGCCAGCATGGCAACCGTTTCGGCAATCATATTGGCAACGCCGAGTGCAAGGTCGTTTTGGCTTGCCATATCACTGACCTTTCCGAAATTGGCAACCGTTATATTGTCATCCATTTCACTGTAGAGACGGTTGCGGGAAATATCGCGGATACGCAAATCGACATTCTCCAAATTTCCGCTTTCGCAAAGGGCTTCGATATGCTCCACCGTGTCCACGCCGATCAGCCGTCTTGTCAAACCGAGCAGTGTGCCGCCGCCCATGCCGGTTCCGCCAAGGTACCGAACCGCGGTTTTACCGTCTGCGCCCCGCTTCGCATGTACAAGTGCGGTCCCGGTGCCCATACTGACCACAATGGCTTCGGACAGTCCCGAAAGATACAGCCCGCCAAGTCCGATGCTGTCAAATTCCGGCACATTCCGACAGTCCAGCGCATAAATCGGGGCAGATAAGTAGGAAGAGCCGCCGCCCGTGACCATAATGCGGTCCAAATCGGTCAGTGCCAGTCCGTTTTCCGCGGTAAATCTGCCGAAGGCACCGTAGATGGAGGTGACGGGGTCGGTTGCGCGGACAAACAGCGGTGCAATCAATTCGCGACCGTTTTGACTGTAGCGAAATCCGCAAATTTTGGTTGTGCTTCCGCCGACATCAATCCCGATGATTGCCTGCTTTTGTGATTTTTGCTTTTGCTTTGCGTCCATATAACATCCCTCTTCTTGCAAAGTACGGTTTTTGTAAAATCCCGTAAGATTTATCTATATTATAACACACCCTTGTAAAAATTGCAAGAGTGTGCTATAATGAATATAGATGTTTTTAAAAAATAAATTAAGGAAAGTTGAGTTTTTACCTTGAATACCTCTTACAAGCAACACGCCGCACGGTTACTGTCCGAAAAAGAACTGTTTATCTTCGATATGGACGGCACCATTTACCTGGAAGACCGCGTCTTCCCCTTTGCCGTTCAATTTATTCATAATCTGCGCAAGCACGGCAAACGGGTTCTGTTTTTCACCAACAACGCCTCACGTGCCAGCGATTTTTACATGGAGCGTCTGTCACGTATGGGATTTGCCCCCTCGCGGGAGGAAATTTTATCAGCAGGCGACGTCACTCTGACCTTTCTTTTGCGCTACCGTCCGCAAAAAAGCGTCTATCTGCTCGGGACCGACAGTCTGCGCGGGCAGTATGCCGCCGCGGGTGTCCCACTTGTTCCGCTTGACGCGGAGGAAGCGGACATTGTCGTTTCGAGCTTTGACACCGAACTGACTTTTGCCAAATTAACCTGCGCCTGTACCGCTGTTCGGGGCGGCGCGGAATATCTTTGCACGCACCCCGACTATAACTGCCCGACGGTTGGCGGCTTTTTGCCGGACAGCGGCGCCATTGCGGCACTGATTACGGCATCGACCGGTGTGGAACCGACCTTTTTCGGAAAGCCCTATGCGCAAACCGTGGAAATGATTGCGGAGGTAACCGGCGTCGAAAAGGAAAAAATGTGTTTCTTCGGCGACCGTCTGTATACCGACATTGCCGTCGGTGTGCATAACGGGGTCAGCGCCGTATTAGTCTTAACCGGAGAAACCACGGCACAAATGGCAGAAGAGGCTCCCGACGACTGCCGTCCCGATCTGGTCTTTCCGTCTCTTGCGGAAATCGATTCCTGCATGTTCGGAAACGCACCCGACTAA
>CAZMAZ010000118.1:0-5506 GCA_964564255.1 uncultured Clostridium sp.
TTTTTCGGTAAGAAGCAGGAGGAAAAAGATGTGCCGAAGATGTGCCGCCGAATCAATCAGCGGTTCCTTAATTTTGGGAGTGGTCGTCGTAGCTTGCGTCGTAATACTGACCGCCGTTGTCGCCCGCGTTGTCACCGTTACCGCCGGCGTTGTCGCCGCCCTGCTGTGCCTGCGCGGCGCTGAGCTTTTGTGCCAGCGTCTGCAGCTCCTTTTCCAGCTTGCTGATTTCGTCCTTAATCTTTGCCACGTCGCCGGAGTTTTGCACCGCACGCAAATCCTCTACCGCGCTCTTGACGCCCGCAAGGTCGCCTTCGGGCAGTTTATCCTTTGCCTCGTCCAGGAACTTTTCTGCCTGGAAGATCATGCTGTCCGCCATATTTTTGGTGTCAACCGCTTCCTTCTGCTTCTTATCCTGCTCCGCAAACTGCTCTGCCTCACGCACTGCCTTTTCAATGTCCTCCTTGGACATGTTGGTGGAAGAGGTAATGGTGATATTCTGCGATTTGCCGGTACCCAAATCCTTTGCGGTTACATTCACGATACCATTGGAGTCAATGTCAAACTTGACCTCAATCTGCGGCACGCCGCGCGGTGCGGGACGAATGCCGTCCAGATTGAATCTGCCCAGGGTGGTGTTATAGGCTGCCATCTCGCGTTCGCCCTGCAAAACATGCACCTCAACCGAAGACTGATTGTCTGCGGCGGTGGAGAATACCTGGCTCTTGCTGACCGGGATGGTGGTGTTGCGGTCGATAATGCGTGTGAATACGCCGCCCAGTGTTTCGATACCGAGCGAAAGCGGCGTGACGTCCAGAAGCAGAACGTCCTTAACCTCACCGCTCTGTACACCGCCCTGAATAGCGGCACCCAGTGCAACGCATTCATCGGGGTTGATGCCCTTGAAGGGATCCTTGCCGAGGAAGTTCTTGACCGCATTGTAAACGGCGGGGATTCTGGTCGAGCCGCCGACCATCAAAATCTTGTCAACCTGACCGACGCTGAGTCCCGCATCGCGGAGCACCTGCTTGGTCGGACCCATGGTTGCTTCCACAAGGTCTGCGGTAATCTTATCAAATTCCGCACGGGTCAGGTCTGCTTCAAAGTGGAGCGGGCCGTCCTTGGTGGAGGTGATAAACGGCAGACTAATAGTGGTGGTGGTCATGCCGGAAAGCTCAATCTTTGCCTTCTCTGCCGCATCCTTGAGACGCTGCATGCTCAGCTTATCCTTGCGCAGGTCTACGCCGTTTTCGCGCTTGAATTTATCTGCAATCCAGTCAATTACGCGCTGGTCGAAGTCGTCACCGCCCAGACGGTTGTTGCCTGCGGTGGCAAGCACCTGGAAAACGCCGTCGTCAATTTCCAAAAGGGAGACGTCGAATGTACCGCCGCCCAGGTCGAATACCATGATTTTTTGCTCCTTCTGCCCTTCCTTGTCAATGCCGTAGGCAAGTGCGGCGGCAGTCGGCTCATTGATAATACGCATGACCTCCAAGCCTGCGATTTTACCCGCATCCTTGGTTGCCTGACGCTGTGCGTCGGTAAAGTACGCGGGCACCGTAATCACCGCCTGCGATACCGGCTGACCGAGATAGCTCTCTGCATCCGCCTTCAGCTTTTGCAGAATCATAGCCGAAATTTCCTGCGGCGTGTAGTTTTTGCCGTCAATGACGGCCTTGTAGTTGGAGCCCATTTCCCGCTTGATACTGATAATGGTTCTGTCGGGGTTGGTGATTGCCTGTCTCTTGGCAACCTGACCGACCATGCGTTCGCCGTTCTTGGAGAAGGCGACCACCGACGGGGTGGTTCTGGCGCCTTCGGGGTTGGGGATGACGACAGGGTCGTTTCCTTCAATGACCGCGACGCAAGAGTTTGTTGTTCCTAAATCTATACCAATGATCTTTCCCATAATTATTTCCTCCTTATGGTGTTCTTTCGTTTATTTGTTTTGTGTTTGTATTTGCTTTTCAGTTTGCAACCTTGACCATGGCGTAGCGAATCACTCTGTCGCCGCGTATATAGCCTTTTTGCAATACTTCAATGATTTGTCCCTCGCCGTACTGCTCATCCTCCACATGGAAAACGGCATTGTGCAGGTTGGGGTCGAAGGTCTCGCAGGCAATCTCGGTAATGCCCATCTTGCCCAACGCATCCTTGGCACTGCGCAATACAATTGCCAACCCTTCCGCCAGCTTTTGCGCATCTCCCGCATTTGCTTCGGCACGCTCCAGATTGTCGATAATCGGCAAAAGCGTTTTCAAAGCATCCGAAAAGGCATCGGTGTAAATGCCGTCGCGCTCCTTCTGGGTCCGTTTGCGGTAATTGTCGTACTCGGCATACAGGCGCAAATATTGCTCCTTCTGTGCCGCCGCCTCTTCGGCTGCCTTCTCTACCTTCTTTTGCAGCTCCTCCACCTCGTGCTCCAGCTTACGGATGCGCTTCTTGGCGGATTTCTTTTTTTCGTCCAAATCGCCCGCTTCGCTCTCCGCCGTCGACTGCCCGTCGGCTGTGCCGACCGTTTCGGTTGCCGCTTCGACTGTCGTGTCTGCTGTGTCGGCGTTTGCGGTCGAGGCTTGGGTCTCGGTCGCTTTTGCTTCCTCGGCAGGCGCTTCTTTGCTCGGATTCTTATTTTCCTGTTCCATTCGAATCTCCTCCCTCCGGTAATTCATTGTTTCCCAGCATGTGGGATATGCGTTCGCAAAGCCCTTCCAATGTGGAAAGAACCTTTGCGTAATCCATACGGCGCGGTCCGATTATGCCGATGGCACCCAGCGTCACGCCGTCCTTGACAATCGGTTTAAATACAAATGAGGAATTGTTGAATACGCGTACCGGGCTTTCGGAGCCAATCACGACATTGATGTCATCGCCCTTGGCGTCGGACACGATATTGATAATATCATCCTCTTCTTCAATGGTCCCGAGCAGCTCCTGCAGCTGTCCGACGTCGGTGTACTCCGGATACTGCAAGAGGCGGTTGACGCCGGAATACTTGAGTCCGCCGCTGTCCAGCTCATTCATCACGTCGTAAATCACCTTGATAAGCGGATTGACCATGGCTGCCAGCTCCGGAATATCGCCCTCCAACTGCATAATCAGCGGCAGTGTGATTTCCTGTGCGGTCAGACCCGCAATGCGACGGTTGAGTGCGTCTGCCAGCACCGCGCATCCGTCCTGCGTGATGCCGGTTTCCACATGCAGGTGCTTGGTCTTGGCGCCGCCCGCCGGCGTTACCATGACAAGCAGAAAATCGTTTGGGTCCATATATACCGCGTCAAACCGCGCAATGCGCACCTCGCCGGTTTTGGGCTTGACCGCGATGCCTGTGTAATTGGTCAGGGCAGATGCCAGCTTGGAGGCGGTGACCAGAATCTGGTCAAGCTCTCCCATTTTGGATTTGAGCTGTGCGTTAATCACCGCGGCTTCCCGCGCCGTCATTTCGTAGTGCTCGATCAGCGCATCCACATAATAACGGTACCCGCGCTCGCTCGGCACTCTGCCTGCCGATGTGTGCGGCTGTTCCAAATATCCCTTCCGTTCCAGCTCCGCCATTTCGTTTCGAATGGTCGCGGAGGAACAGCGCAGCTGCTCGTTTTGCATCAGATATTTGGAGCCGACCGGTTCGCCGTTGGAAATGTGATATTCCACGATTGCTTTCAAAATCAGCATCTGTCGCTCCGACAGTCTGTCGTTTTCTTCTCCCATTTTTCACGGCTCCCTTCTTCCTATATTTCTTAGTCGATTGTAAAACTGCGTTTTACAATCGGCTATCCTAATTTCTTTTTATTTCTTTTTATTTCTTTTTATCTGTTTTTCGCCTTCCTGCGGCTTGCAAATTAGCACTCACAAGGCTCAAGTGCTAACTTCTGCCTATTATTATACTCTAAAAGCCCCGTTTGTCAAGGGCTTTTTTGAAAAAAGATGTTAATAAATTGTAAACAGTGCTAATTTCGGCGCCAAATTGCCAATCAAAGCGGGGGTTACCTGCAATTTCGGATTTCGCGGCGCACGCCGAGCACAAGCGGTGCGGAAACCGACACCTCATCCACGCCGCAATCCAGAAGTCTCTGCGTATACCGCGGATTTGCCGCCAGCTCTCCGCAAACGCCAATCCATTTGCCGTGCGTGCGGTGCAGGCTCTGCGCGGCGGCGGCAATCAGGCGAAACAGCGCCTCGGGATAGGCGTCGGTAATCGACGAAAGCAGGGCGTTCTGCCGATCCGCCGCATATAGATATTGGAACAAATCGTTGCTCCCGACCGAAAAGAAATCGCAAAGCGGCGCCAGGCGGTCGGCAAGCAGGGCGGCAGCCGGGGTTTCCAGCATAATGCCCACCTCGGGGGTGCGGTCATAGGGGACGCCGCCGCGCTCCAGCTCTTCCATGGCAATTCGCAGCTGCTCCCGCGCCTCCAAAAGCTCGGATTCCAGCGTCACCATGGGAAACATGATTGCCGCGCGTCCGTAGGCGGCGGCGCGCAGAATGGCACGCAGCTGACGGCGGAACAAAAGCGGACGGGCAAGGCTTGCGCGAATGCCGCGCACGCCGAGAGCGGGATTTTCTTCGTTCCCGATGCGCATATAGTCGGGTTGCTTGTCGGCGCCGATGTCCAGGGTGCGAATAATCACCCGCCTAAAATGCATGGTGCGCACCACCTCCCGATAGGCGCAAAACTCTTCCTCCTCGGACGGAGGCGCCTCTCTGCCCAGATAGAGAAATTCACTGCGGAACAGCCCGATGCCCTCGGCGTCGTTTTGCAGGGCAATTTGTGCCTCCTCCACCGACCCGATGTTGGCATACAGATGAATTTTCCTGCCGCCGCGGCTGACAGTCGGCTGTCCGCGCAAGCCGTCCAGCAGTTCCCGCTCTGCACGCTCGTACCCGACGCGACGGCTGTGCTCTTCGAGAAGTGCCGCATCCGGCTCCGGGTAGAGCTTCCCCGCGCGCGCGTCCAAAAGCGCCTGCTTGCCGTCCCATGCGCGCGGCAGCTCTCCGGTGCAAATCAGCGCGGGCAGTCCCATTGCCCGCGCCAAAATGGCGGTGTGCGAGGTCGGCGCGCCGCCAAAGGTGACAAATCCCGCAATCTTGCTTCTGTCCAGGGCAACGGTTTGGTTCGGAGTCAAATCCGGTGCCACCAAAATGGCGCCGGTCGGCAGAACAGTCTTCTCTGCCGATTGCTCGCGCAGGGCGGAAACAATCAGCTCCCCAAGCCCACTTAGGTCCGCCGCGCGGGCGCGCAAATAGGCATCCTCCATCTCGCTAAACCGTTTTGCGTAATAGGCGGTCGCCTCGCGCACCGCTCCCGCCGCACCCATGCCCTGTGTAATGCCGTCTTCAATGCGCAAAATCAGCTCTTCGTCGGTAAGAAGCATGTCGTATATTTCGAAAATCGCCGTTTCCTCCTCGCCAAGCATCTCCGCACTGCGATTGCGGGACTGCTCGTTTTGCGCACGTGCATCGGCAAGCGCACGGCGAAAGCGCGCCAGCTCCTGCGCGGCGTCCTCTTGCGTGG
>CAZMAZ010000119.1:0-5495 GCA_964564255.1 uncultured Clostridium sp.
AAAAGGCTGCGGGGTGCGGGGCAGAGCCCCGCGAAAAAAATCGGCGGCTCAAAGAACGGCGCGGACAATGACAACTACCGCATACAGAAGAATAGAAACAAGGGCACAAGGTGTACTGATTGTGTACAAAAAGCTGTGCGGAAGGGTGCGAAGGGTCTCGTCCTCCCGCCTATAATCGGAAGGCAGGTTTGCCTTTGCCCAACCGCGATAAATGCGACTTGCTTCAAAACAAAACAGGAGCGCGGCAAGCAAAAACGCACAAAGCAGAATGGTGACAAGCAAGCCGAGACTGTCCGCCGTGCGGTAAAAGCCGGCAAATCCCGATTGCCAGAACACACAGTAGAGATTATAGATAAAATGAACCAACAGCGAACCGAGAAGTGAGCGGGTAATATACATGACAAGACAAAGCATCAGCCCCGCGTAAAAATAAACCGGCAATTGCGCAAAATTGAAATGCAACAGTGCAAAAAACAGTGCGGATATAACCGCGGCGCATAAAACGCCGCTTTTCTTCTCAAAAGTTTTACAAAGAATGCCGCGGAAGACCAATTCTTCGCAAACGGCAGGCAGTGCCGCGTAAGCAAGAATCAGATAAATCACCCCCGTAACCGTTCCGTCCGCATGGGAGCGAAAGGTGTCGTAAAGCATATAGCCACCGTAGGAGGAGGAAAGTCCGCCGGTCAACATACCAAGCAAAAGCCCACCCGTAATCAGTAAAACCATGGCGGAAATCAGTAAGAAAAAGTGGTCGAGACGAATGGCATGCAAGCGCAAATCCCGCCGAAACGAAATTTTTTGCAGGCGAATGTAGAGCAATGCGGGCACCATAAAAATAAGCAGCTGTAAAAGCACCACAATCAAATAGGTGTTGCCGCGATCAATCAAGAGCGTATCAATCAGGCGAGAGCCCAAAAGAAGCAGATAAATCACAAGCACCAGCAGAAAAACCGGCTCTTTATGCAGATGCCACCCGAACCGTCGGTTCCCTTTTCGCGCTTGCGTTCCCGATTGTCGCCCCGCAGGCTCCTTTGCGGGCTCTTCAGCGGGCGCATTTGCAGGCGCCTTGGCGGGCGCATTTGCGTGTTTTTCCGCAAAAGCGTCTGTTTCCTTTTCCGCGGAGCCGGTATCGGAAAATGCCGCCTGCTCAAGCGGCTCAAACCCTTGCGGCGTATCCTTTTGTGCCATATACAGTCCCCTCCTTTTCACAAATCACTGTCCAAACCCCGATGTCGTGTGCCGCGCGCGGCAGGGCGTCAACCAACTGCCTCCCATAGCACACACCCACCGCAATGCCCGGAAAATCGGCAAGAAAACGGTCATAGTATCCGCCGCCGTGCCCCAAGCGCCCGCCGTCCGCCGTGAAGGCAAGCCCCGGAACCAGACAAAGCGTGCGTGCATCCGCCACCGCTTGCGGGCAATCGGCACGCGGTGCCAAAATACCGTAGGCGCCGCGCTCCAATCTCGCAACCGTCGAAAAGCAAAAGCGCAATTGCCCGTCGGGTTGACAAAGCGGAAAAGCGACCTCTTTCCCCGCGCAAAGCGGCAAAATATTCGGCTCGTTTGGCGTGGGCGCGTAGAAAAACACCTGCGACGCATCTAAATATGCCCGGAAAACGCCGATTTTTTGGCAAATAACCGCATCCGCCGCGCATTTTTCCTCTTCTGTCATGACAGAAATGAGACCGCGGCACCGCCGTCGCAAGGCTTCTTTTTCCTTTTCGTATCCGTTCATGTCAAACTCTCAATCGGCAAAAACCGCCTCTGCCAGTGCCTGTGCGCAGGCGTCGCCCTTTAAAAATCGCACAAGCGCCAGCCCGAATTCGGTTGCCGCCCCCATGCCGACAGCGGTTACAAAACGGCGGTCGGTCACAACACGGTGCCCTTCGGGCATCAGAATCGCTCCGTGCAAATCTGCCTCAAAGCCCGGGAAGCAAACCGCACGTACCCCTTGCAAATAGCCGCGTTTCCCAAGTACCGACGGCGCGGCGCAAATGGCGGCAATCGCGGCGCCGCACGCATAGGCGGTGCACAGTGCCGCATCTACCGTGGCAGAGGCATCCAGATTGGCAGTCCCCGGCATGCCGCCCGGCAAAATCACCATCTCGGGCGCGTCATCCGCATATTCCGCCTCGGTCATATCGGTCAAAACCGTAATGCCGTGCGCACCCGTGACAGCACTGCCGCCAATCCCGACCGTTGCGGTCGAAATGCCCGCGCGACGCAACAAATCCAGCGGGCAAAGTGCCTCTACCTCTTCAAATCCGTTTGCAAGAAACATGTATACCATGGTAATCTTCCCCTTTTCTTATTCCTTTTCTTATTCCTTTTCTTATTTCCTTATTTCTCTTCTTGTTTTATCACTTCGGTGACAAAATCGGTGGCATAAACCGCAACCGTTTCCTCTGTTGCCTCCAGTCCCAAACGGCAAAGACGCGGCTCTGCAAGCGTAAAGCAAAGCTCTGCCGACATCCAGTCCTTTCCCTTGGAATAACCGTTCGGAATTTGGTAAATGCGCGTTTCGGCTATCGGCTCCCCGTCCGCTGTGCGCACAAAGGCGAGAAACGCCCCCGCCGCTTTATAGCGGAAGGTCATGCGATGGGTACCCGCGCAAAGATACAGTCCCTGCCACAAATCGCAAACGCGACCGCGCAGCTTGCGCAGAGTGGCGCACGGCACATCGTAGAGCGAAATCTGCTCCACCGCCTCCCGTGTTGTATACGACCAGTTGGACAGTCCTGTCACCCAGCCCGGATTTTGCTCGGCAACGCGGCGCTTGAAATCGCCGTATTCAAACTGCGCGGGCGCGTGCAAGCCGCAATCGCTGTCCATGTTGGTAATGCGCAGGTTATCGATGCCGGTCGGACTGCGCAGCTCGCACTTGTGAATGCTGACATTTTTGACAGGCGAAAAATCATCGGTCTCGGAGCCGTCAAACGGGAAAACGCCATAATACGGGTTATCCGTCCAGCCACCAATCGACAGCCGCCCTTCCAGTACGGTATCGTAAAGACGAATATCATTGACCTCGACGCGCGAAAGGTCGGGGGAATCGGTGCCCCAGATGCAGAAGGAAATCGCACTGCCGGTAAAGGTATAGCAGGAAAGGCGGGAATGCAAAAGCGAAATATGATGCGTCCCGTGGTCCCAGCCCGGATAGGCAAAATACCAAAGCATGTCTCGCGGGTCGTTGTAATTGGCTGACAGGCAGATACCGTCGTCGTTGGTATTCATCAGGATACGGTCAAAAATCACACCGTCCGAGGCGCAGGGCCAAATGCCGTCCGCGCCGGTGCATTTCGCCATATCCATACGCAGATTGCCGACATAGACACGCCGTGTGCCGTTGATAATCAGAAACGGTCCCGAGGAACGCAACAGCGCCAAATCGGTAATCTCCACGTTTTCGCACTCGGGCAACCCGACCGGCACGGTGTGCATGCGGTCCGCACAGCCGATGCAGACATTATCTCCGATAAAGCGGAACCGCCCGTCCGCACTGCGGCTTTCGGTATCGCACATGCGAATGCTGCCTCCGCCGGTAATGCGAATATTTTGCTCGCGGAAGCCGTAAAGAAGCGGGTAATTGCCGGAGGAATGGTTGGCAGGCCAGTTGACGCCGGTCATAGAGACATTGTGCCCGAAACGCGGCGGGACACGGTACCGGGTCACATCGTCCGACTGCCAAAGCATCGCGCGCGGCGCAATACGCAATTCCGTATGGGAATGAATGCGCAGATTGGTTGCAAGATACCGTCTGCCGTATCGGTTGTCGCACCCGTTGCTGTCCGTGTCGGGCAACAGCACCGTGCCGCCCGTCTCGGCGCAGACATCCAGTGCCGCCTGAATGGCGGCGGTGTCGTCGGTATAGCCGTCTCCTTTGGCGCCGAATGCGGGATCTGTCACATCATATAAATGGGCGGGAAGCTCGAAGGCATACGGATTGCCCTCGCTGAAATCGCGCCAGTTTTCAATCACACAGCGATTGGCAAGCGGCATCCATGCGCCGTCTGCCGTTTCCAGTGCGCCGATCAGCTCGGAGGACAAACGACTGACCGAGCCGCGCAAAAGCGGCGCCGTCAGTTGCACCTTTCCCGTTTCGTCGGTCTTTGCCTGCGCAATGCACTCCAGGTGCGAAAGCGTTTCGCGGTCGTCGCCGACAACATCCATAAAGCCGTCGTAAACAAAGAGCGTGCCGCCCGCAAAGGCGGGGTCAATCGCGCATTCCATCAAAATCTGCGCGGTTTCGGGATTAGCGGTACAGGACAAAAACCGTCCTGCCACGGCACGAATCGGCTCCTCCTGCTCAAAGGCGATTTTGTAAATATCAATAGTGCAGGCGCGATCCGGCAAAAGCAACAGCTTTGTCAATCGCCGCCTGTCGGTCAAGCCCCCCTGCGCGCCCGCACAGTCGGACAGATTCAAATAGACAGTCTTTTCGCGGTCAACATCCGCAAGGAAAAAGGTTTTGCGGTTTTCCGCACGCCATACGCCGCCGTTCTCCTCGGTTTGGAAGGCAACCGTCAAGGACAATGCCGTTACATCGGCACGCAGGCGCAAAAGTAAGGTATTTTTAATCGGCAAAAAGAAATCGCAAATGGTGTTTTCCGCCTCTGTCAAATCGGGCAATGCCACCGCGGCATTCTCCGCGCAGTGCAGGGTCAAAACGCCGCCATGGTGCACAACCGTCGCATTTTGCGCCGAAAACAGGGATTCCATCCCGTCGCCGTGCAGGGTAAAATCCACTTCTCTGCCCGCCGAAACCGTGTCCAGCTTGATAACACGTTGCCACTCGGGTGCTTTTTCGCAGATTGTATAGACAAAACGAATGCCTTCGACGGCGTCAAGCACCGATTCGCCCGAAAAATTCATAAAAATACGGTTGAATCCGTAATCGGTCAGCTCTGCCTTGCAGGTGCACGCCCCTTTTGCCGAAAGGAGCGTGACGGTCAGATAGGAATGGCTGATCAAAAGCGGGTCGGGACGCTCCACAAAATACATATTTTCCTTGACATTGGCAAAATAGCGGCTGTCGTGTTCGCCGTCATAAGCGGAAAAGGCAAAGCTGAGCGTCGGGGTCTTTTCAAGGTTCATCGGCTCCCGAAAACGGCAAACGAATGCCATCTCGTGTGCCGCACTGCCGTCCGAAAGCGACGCGGCATGCAAACGCAGTCCGTGGGTTCCCTCGCTGACAATATCAGGGGGAAGCGCACAAACCGAAAGGCAGTCCACCCCCTTCTCAAGTGTTGTCGCGTCGGCATCCTGCGGACGCGAAAAATCAAGCAGTACGGTTTTGTTTCGCAAATACAGACGACGGTTGACCGTCGCATTTCGATATATCGGCATCATTGCGGTATCCTCCTCTGTCCGTGTCATGTCGCCTTTCCCTGAGCGGGCGGCGAAATCTTCCGTGCGTTTCCATCTTCCATTATACCGCAAATCGCGCTCTTTGTAAAGAGCCTTGACCGCTTTTTTTCAAAATGCTGTTGACAGCC
>CAZMAZ010000120.1:0-1113 GCA_964564255.1 uncultured Clostridium sp.
GACGGACTGTCTCCGCAAAGCGGTAAGACAGTCCGTTTTTTGAGTCTGCCGAGGTGCCGAAGGCGTAAGGCGGACAGAGAAAGGATACGGAGGAATTATGTGGGAATGGATCTGTGCGGGGGCGGTGCCCATGACACCGCCGCAAGCATACGGGGTATTTCATCTTGCCTTTTTCTTTGGTGGGCTGATATGCGTCGCCGCGATTGCTTTTTTGTGTGCACGCTTTTGCAGTGAGCGGCAGGGCGTTTGGATTTTGTTTTCTGTCGGCGTGCTTTTGGCGGTCGGAGAAGGGTATAAGCAGTTGTTTTATACGGCATATTACGGAAACGGAAGCTACCAGTGGCATATGTTCCCGTTCCAGCTCTGCAGTATGCCCATGTATCTTTGCCTGCTTTTGCCATTTTTGCGTAAGGAAGAACACAGACGGGCTGTTTTGTGCTTTTTGTCGTCGTTCGGCTTGATGGGCGGCTTTGTTTCCTACCTGTCACCGCAAACCATGTGCCGTAATACATGGAATATGACCCTGCATTCCTTTTTGTGGCATATGCTTTTGATTCTGATTGGGGTGTGTGCCGGCATTTTGCTGTGCAAGGAGAGTAAAAGCCGGGCGCGGCGATTGCGGATGCGAACCTACCTTGCCGCCGTCGGACAGTATGTCGGCTTTGCCGTAATCGCATTCGGCATCAATTGCCTCTGCTATTCTGCCATCGGCTATGACGGCACCTTGATCAATATGTTTTACGTCGGACCGCATGATTCCCCTTTGGTGATTTGCCGCGACATCTGTGCCTCGGTCGGCTGGGGACTGAATACGGTCGTCTATATGTCAGCCCTGATTGCCTGTGCGTTTTTGTTCTTTCTTGTCTTTTGGCTGGTCAGCCTTTGGCAGTCAAAACAGACCCGCCCGCATTCCCAATCCCCCGTCGAATAAATCAGTGTTTCCTTAAGGGATTTATGGCTGCTGAAATTCGGCTGTTAATTCCTTTGGTAGAGAAGTAAATACGCCCAAATGCCTGTCCGCAGCGATGTCGAATGCATAAAATCGCTCTTGACAAATGCGCGTAATTCTGCTAAAATAGAAATGCACGTATTAAAATATGACACGTATTAAAA
>CAZMAZ010000120.1:1213-5494 GCA_964564255.1 uncultured Clostridium sp.
TGTTATGAAGTTATCCAAATACATCGATCACACCTGCCTGAAGCCGACCGCTACCGAAGCGGATATTCGTCGCCTTTGCGAAGAAGCGCGTCAATACGACTTTGCTTCTGTTTGTGTCAACCCCTGCGATGTTTCACTTGCCGCCTCTTTGCTTGCGGACAGCGATGTCAAGGTCTGCACGGTTATCGGATTTCCGCTCGGAAGAAATACAACAGAGAATAAGGTGGCGGAAACACAAATTGCCTTGCGTGAAGGCTGCAGAGAGTTTGACATGGTCATCAATGTCGGCTGGCTGAAGGACAAAAAGGAACAGCTTGTGCGAGACGAGATTGCCGCCGTGGTTGCCGCGGCGCAGGGCAATACGGTAAAGGTTATTTTGGAAACCGGCTTTTTGACGCCGGAAGAAATTGCACGGGCAACCGTACTTTGCTGTGAAGCGGGGGCGCATTTTGTCAAAACCTGCACAGGCTTTTCCGCAGGTGTTGCGACCGAGGAAGCCGTTCGCATCATGAAAGCAAATGTTACGGCGGGCGTTCGGGTGAAAGCCTCTGCCGGCATTCGCACTTATGAGGCGGCAATGTGTATGATTCGCGCGGGCGCAGATCGAATCGGTACCTCTTCCGGTGTCGCGATTCTGGAGCAAAGCGGTGAAATCTGAAAACTTATAAACGATGCAAAAAGAGCGACCGTTTCTTCCTTATGCGGGGAGGGAAACGGTCGTTTTCTTTTTATGCTTCTCCAATCGTTTTTAGCAGAGTTATACAAAAAAATCTCAGCAAAAGTGTACAATTTGTCAATTGCAACACGGCGTCGGATATGGTAAAATAGCATTGTATCGAAATCGGCGGGTCAGAGGCTCGCCAAACGGAGGTCGTATATGAAAAAAATCAAAACATCCATGCTGTTTTTGTCGGTTCTGCTTGCGCTGTCGCTTTTGCTTGTTGCATGTTCCGGCAAAAGGACGGACGGCGAGGAAACGACGGTACCAACGCCCGAGCAAACCGCACCGGGCGGGACGGAAACGGAAAGCCGTTCTCTTGCGGGATATACGGTTGTGTATGCATCCTATGCCGCGGATTGGGAAAAAGAAGCGGCAAAAACGGTTGCCGCATTGATTGGCGGTTCGGCGACATCGGACAGCACAGAGCCAAGTGCAAAGGAAATTCTGATTGGTGCGCCCGAACGCAAGGAAACACGTGATTTTGACTACGACGTACTGGAACGCAACGGCTATGCTTTGGCATTTGTCGGAGAAGGACAGGAGAAAATACTGCTGGCGGCAAACAGCGAATGCGGTATGGAATCGGTCGTTGCCCTGTTTGCGGATAAATTGACAGACGGAAAAATCCCGCTTTCTGCGGCGATCAGCGTCACACAAAAGGAGGAATCGGATATGTTACAAGCACCGAACGGCACATGGGGAGAATCCCTTGCTTATGCAAATCAAATCCAAAACGGAATCAGTGCGGGATTCACCGATCAGCTGCGCACCGGGTTTTTATTTTCCAATACGACGATGCGCCTCTCTTACCGTCTTGCGGGGAAGGAAATCATGCCTGTTTCTTTTACCAATGCATACGGGATTCCGTATTATGAAAGCACGGGAGATGCTTATGTGGTTGACAGCGCGGGAAATCGCATTTATGCATCAAATTCGCAAACTGCCGCGCGGATGAATACCTACCGCATGGGGTATTATTATCGCGATATTCATTTTTTGGATCAGACCTTTACCAATATACAGTCCGCCGAAGAGGGAAAGACCTACAAGGTTGCCGCTATCAATCGCGTCGGTTATCATATGATAACCGAGCCGCAGGCCGATGCGGACGGGGTTATTTCTTTTGATGTCACCGATACGACAGACCCGTATGTGACCTTTAAGGTAAAATATGCGACCAAAGAATACAATGCCGTTAGAATTGTTTTGCGCTGTGAAAGCAGTACAACCGCGCACCTGTATTTCAGTGCCGGCTCCCATTCTTCTTATAACAATGAACAGCTGGTGAGCTTTACCGTGATGCCCGGCGAGGAATTTGTTACCTATGACATATATCTGGCGGATCAGGTCGATTATACCGGCAATGTAAGAGGAATTCGACTTGATATTGGCTCTGTGAAGTCGGAGCATATTGAAATCAAATCCATAGAAGCCGTCAAGGTGGAAAAAACGGGGGTCTGCGCGGCACTGGACCGTGTATACCATGTTTATGCGGATAAGCTTCACGAAGAGCTGCACCTGGTTATGACAGAAGAGGAGCAAAATCTTGTCGAATACGGAACCGAAATTCGCATTCCCGTATCACGTGTCAAGGCCATGAGCATTGTAGACGCAAACGGAACGCATGCGAGCTTTGCGGAAGCCGATATGACGCGGGTGGAAGCGGTTGCATTTGACATCAGTCGCGCGGGTGTAATCGGATGGATTCGGTCTGTCGACAGTGACAATGCGCGTTTTTCGATTGCGCTTGCGGGGGACGAATATGTGATTCGACTGTACGAGACGGTGACCGAGCAGACACTGAAAAAGGGAACCTCTCTGCGACTCGGATGGCGTCTGTACAATTCCGACAGTCACAGCTTTGAGGAATTTTTATCCGAGGCTTATATTGAGCGACATCCGTTGACCGATTTGCAGGTGACCGATACGGCAGACGGCGCCGCCTATCTCGGCTACGATGCCAATCGCGGCTGTTACACCTATAAGGTAAACGGGACCGGCTTCAATATCTACTACGAAGACAAACAGCGCAACTTCAAAATTTGTTCCTCCCTGCAGGGGGACGCCTACAAGCGCAAGCTGTATATTCTCGGCTCTACCGATGCGGGCGGACTGGAAAATGCGGTGCTTTTGACCGGAGACAATCAACTTTTGGCAATGCCGGTGGAGGTTTGCAAGAACTTTTGTGGCGAAAATGAGGAACCGATTTACGATCCCGGGGATCCGTCCTACGGCGAGGCACTTTTCCCGCTGATTTTGCAGGCAAACGAAAAGCGCGAATTTACGCTGATTCATTTGTACACCAACTGGGGACAATTCCCGATTAAACAGCTGTCCTCCATTCAGTTTATTGCCCCCTATTACCATCTTTCCTGCGGCACCACCGAATCCAACTGCATTGCCCCCTATTATGTATACGGAAAGGATTTTTGGACCTTACCCGATTTTCGTTCCATGTCGGCGCCCTTCTGGTCGGGACAACCGCAGCATACCAGTGTCGGCAGACTCTACTTCCTGCGTTACACCGATGCAAGCGGAACCGATTACGGTTCGGAAGCCGTGTCCGATCGGATTGATTCTTCCGGTCCCGTATATGCGGACATTACCATGGATTATGTTTCCGACGACGGGAAACTTGCGGCAACCTACCGCCATTTGGAATTCCCGCAATACGATGAAAACAGAACCTGTTACGAGATTCGCATTGAGGTACTGGAGGATTTGGAAATCAAGGATTTTGTTAACCAATTTTCCTTCTTCTCCTTTGACGGACGGGATGTTGCCTTCTCCAAAATGGGCTATCTGAACGAAAACAATCAAGAGGTTGTGGAAAATTTGTCGGGACAGGTATATACCGATTATTTGAAGCTGGGGACCGATTGCCCGTATTTTGATTTCTTTATCGGCAATAAGTCGGATTATGTTAATTTTGCTATGCTGATTAAGTCGGCAAAGCTGGTCATCGGCGGTAAGGAATGTACTTCCGCTTTTACGGTGAAGCATTCCTTTGACGGTTCGCTGAATCATTGCAGTCTGACCCTGGATCTCGGTGATGTTACGTTGCGCGCGGGGGATACCCTTTCGATTGATTTGGTTCTTCTGCCCTGGGGCTCGCAAAATGCGACCGATGATACAAGCGTCCGCACTGTGCGACAGGATACCTGCCTTGCCCCGGTTACGGTCGATGCTTCGACGGGCAGTGTGATTGCGGATGCATATATGCCGAAGGTGAAATCGGAAAACGGAACGGCTGTCTTTACGCTGAAAAACGGCGGAGGCACGACAGGCGTGCGCGTCTATGGCTTTGAAGCCGTGCGGGATACGGCGTCGCCCATATTCTATGAGCTGGTAAACGGCGAATGGGTGGTCTATAATACGGCTTATCACGGCTATGACGGCTATATGCTTTATTACGATGCGGACGGCACCTATTCGGTTGCCTTCTGCGTGGATATGGAGCAGGGAACCGAAAGAACCTTTAAGGTTGAAATGGAATAAAGGGAGATTTGAAAACATATAAAGTCAAGGCAATGCCGCATTTCGTGTGGCATTGCCTTGCT
>CAZMAZ010000121.1:0-5477 GCA_964564255.1 uncultured Clostridium sp.
TCGGCGGTCCAATGCGGTATCTCGTTCAAAAACCGATCCAAATCCGCAAAATCCTTCGGCGCGACCTGCATAAAGTCATCCTCGACACGGCTCATACAATATTCGGTTGACTGCACAATCAAATCATCAAGATTTTCAAAATAGGTATAAAGCATATTGGCGGTACAGCCGCAATAGCGTGCCAGTGCGCGAATGCCCGTGCCGTGCAGCCCCATCTCGGCAAAGCCGGCGTAGCATTTTTCCATCAGGTCGACCTTAATCGCGTTCCAATGTTCTTCGGTATAATAAGCCATGTTGTCCTCCCGCTTCCTTCGTTTCAAACGTTCGTGTCCTATTATAACATACATTTGAAAAAAATACAATAGGTTTTGCCCCAAAAATGCGGCGCGCGGAAAAATTTTTTTGCGTAAATCGGGATCGATAAACGGATATATAACAAACGGTCGTGGCAAAATCGCCACGACCGCTTACGACTGCTTGTTCAATTGTCCGCTTCTGTCGGCAACGCTTGTGCCCGCGCAACCCATGCGGTGGCAGAGGCATCGCTCGGCATTCTCCAATCGCCGTGCGAGCCGAGACAAACGGAACCGATTTTAACGCCGTCCGGCTGGCAAGCGCGTTTATACTGTTGGGTGAAGAAGCGACGATAAAACTGTATCAACCATTTTTTGACGGTCGCGCAATCGTACTCTCCGCGGAAAGCATGCACCGCAAGCGCATACACTTTCTCGGGCGTAAAGCCGAAACGCACCGTGTAGTACAAAAAGAAATCGTGCAATGCATAGGGTCCGACAATATCCTCGGTCTGCTGTGCGATTTTGCCCTTTTCGTCCGGGGGCAACAGCTCCGGGCTGATCGGCGTGTCCAGAATGTCACACAATGTTTCCTTGCAGCTTGCAAACAAGGCGTCGGTTGAAACCGCATCAATGACCCAGCGCACCATGGTTTTGGGAATTCCGCAATTGACGCCGTACATACTCATATGGTCCGCATTATAGGTGCACCAGCCGAGTGCCAGCTCGCTCATGTCGCCGGTTCCAATCACAAGTCCGCCTATTTTGCCGGCATAATCCATCAAAACCTGCGTTCTCTCGCGTGCCTGCGCATTTTCATAGGTCAAATCATGCTGTTCGGGATCCTGCCCAATGTCGGCAAAATGTCCCTCCACCGCACGGCGAATCGGAATCTCCAGTGCGGTGATGCCGAGATCGCGCATCAATTTCCATGCGTTTTTATAAGTACGGTCGCTGGTTCCGAAGCAGGGCATGGTAATCCCGACCACATCGGTCAGCGGCTTTCCCAAACGGCGCACCGCCTCTGCACTGACAAGCAATGCAAGCGTGGAATCAAGCCCGCCCGAAACACCGACAACCGGACGTGCTCCCGTGATTTCCAAACGCTTTTTCAAGCTCATTACCTGCATTTCGAAAACGCCCTTGCATCGCTCTGCGCGTACTGCCGAATCTTCCGGCACAAACGGCATTTTGCGAATGGAGAAGAATGCCAAATCGTCTGCGGGAACACTGCAAGGGATAGCGATTTCGCGAACCGACAGTGTATCTCGCAAAAGCGCCGCACTTTGCGAAAAGGTCTTGACCTTGAGACGGTTGACCCGCAGCTTGCCCAGGTCAACATCGGCGCAGAGCAAATAATCATCATCGATTATCCGCTCGTTTTCGGCAAGTATCTTTCCTCCCGAACAGATCAGGCTGTGCCCGGAGAAAATCAAATCGGAGGTGGACTCCGAACAGCCCGCCGAAACATAAACATACGCACTCATTTGTGCGGAAGAGTGTTGTGCAACCATAACGCGACGGTGAAAATGCTTGCCGATTGTATCGTTGCTGGCGGAAAGATTCAATACCATTTCCGCGCCGTGCAATGACAAAAAGCTGCTCTGCGGAACGGTTGCCCAAATGTCCTCGCAAATTTCGGCGCCGAATCGAAGAATGCCCGCATTAAAAAGCAAATTTCGACCGATCGGAATCGGTTCTGTCTGCAAATCCGCAATGCCGAGTGCGGCAGGTGAAATCGATTCGATTTTCAGCGCGGTTGCGGAAGAAAACCATCTCGCCTCGTAAAATTCATTATAATTGGGAATAAAGGTCTTCGGAACAATGCCGTACAGCTTGCCGCCCTGCACCACTGCGACACAGTTATACAGTGCATCGTCTGCCACAAACGGCAAACCGAGTACCAAAATGGTCTGCAGCTCGGCGCTTGCCTCAATCAGGCGGCGCAATCCTTTTTTGGTATCTTCCCACAGTGCCCTCTGAAAGAAAAGGTCTTCGCAGGTATATCCGGTCAATGCAAGCTCGGGAAATACCGTGAGTTGCACCCGCAAGCGATCGGCTTCTTTTGCCTTTTGGTATATTCTTTCCGTATTTACACTCACATCCGCAACACTGACCGACGGAACCGCCGTTGCAACGCGGAACATCTCCAAAACACCCGCATCCGCCGACGGATTTTGCATGTTGACTGTTTGAACTGTATTTGCCATTCGATTTTTTCCTCCTGCGGCATGCCCTGCCGCTTCTCTTTCTTGGGAACCGCTGATTTATTCCTTAACGGTTTGGCGTTTTTGCCGCATCCTTGCAAAACGTTTCCCGTGTCCGTCCCCTATTATATACGGAATGCGGAATTTTGTCAAGAGGAAATCGGAATTCTTGCAAAATTCTTGCAAATGGATCCGACCTGTCGGCGCGGTTGCAAGCCTTAGCATATGCAAAATGCCTTCCGGTCTCCAAAAACTCTTCAAATTTTTCAAATACGCCTTGCATTTCGGACAAATATATGGTAAAATAAAAGCAGAAGCTTTCTACGCCCGCAAACGGCAAACCGCACCGATAATTTTGAGAGATACCTTACAGAGAGGAGTTCCCATCATGAACCAAGCCTTGCACCTTATTCCCCAACCGAAATCGATTACGCAAACCGCCGATTCGGTCCTTTTGTCTCCGACCGTTGGCGGAGATTTCCCGTTTTTGCATGACGCGTTGATTGATTACGTTTACCGTCTCAACGGAACGCGCCTGTACGAGGAGGCGGATGCCGCCATTCGCTTTGTCGCCGACAGCACCCTGCGCGGAGAAGCCTATGCGCTGGATGCCGAAACACGCCAAAACGGCAAAGGGTGTGTCACCCTGCGCGCTTGGACGGCGGACGGCGCTCGCAATGCCATGGCAACGCTTTTGCAACTCCTTTGCGCGGAAAACGGTTGCCTTTCCCTGCCCGGTGTGCATATAAACGATATGCCCGACAGTTCTTTCCGCAGTGTGATGGTCGACCTGGCGCGCAATTTCCACCCGTTTTCCTATCTGCTGTCTTACATTGACCTTTGCGTCCTGTATAAGATTCCCACCCTGCATCTGCATTTTACCGATGATCAGAGCTATACCCTGCCCAGCCATTTGTATCCGCTTCTTTCCACGCCCGACAAGCATTACACGTTTGCCGAAATCGATGCCTTGAACCGCTATGCCGCCTCCCGTTGCATTCATTTGATGCCGGAAATCGATGTGCCGGGGCATTGTTCCGCTTTTTGCTCTCAGTACGGCGAAATTTTCGGAACCGACGGCATTATTGTGCGCACGGCAGAGGCAACCGATGCCATGCAGGCACTGTTTTCGGAGCTTTGTGATTTGTTCCCGCAGGCAGACCGCATCCATATCGGCGGAGATGAGGCGGCAATTGAAAAATGGACGCAAAATCCCGCTTGCCGTTCCTACGCGCTTTCTTGCGGAATCGATTTTGATGCGGAGGACAAAAAATATGTTTCCGAACGCCTTTTGGCAGACTTTGTGCAAAAGATGGCGGAAGCTGTACTCGCCAAAGGACGTATTCCCATGGCATGGGAAGGATTTGCACCCTGTGTCAATCAGTTTGTTACCAAAAAATTGCAGCTGATGAGCTGGGAAAATTACTATCAAACCACACCCTCCTTGCTTGACGCGGGCTTTACCATTGTCAACAGCGCCTGGAGACCGATGTATGTTGTAACCCCGATTGTTTACTGGTCGCAAGAGGAGGTCTTTCAATGGAATGTCTGTTTCTGGAATGCCGTCCATCCCGGCTCGCCGTACCGTGACACCGGTATCACGGTGCCGAAAAACCCGCAGATTATCGGCGGACAGCTTCTGGCATGGGGGGATGCGATTGCCGCGCATTATCCGATTTTGTCCGAGGGACTGTCTGTCGAACGGCGACTGGTTGCGGAACGCGCCCCCATGCTTGCCGAAAACACATGGAACAATCAAAAATGCAGAGATTACGCAAATATAAAAGCCGCATTTGATGCTTGTGACCAAATCTACCACCGTTTGGGCGAATAAGAAGGAGAAAATATCCGTGTTTTACGATCGATTGAAAGAATATGATGCCGACGTTTTTGCCGCAATGGCACGTGAAGAGCAACGGCAACAGCACAATATTGAGCTGATTGCTTCCGAAAACATTGTGTCCGAAGCCGTCCTGCTTGCGGCAGGAACTCCCCTGACCAACAAGTACGCGGAAGGATACCCGGGCAAGCGCTATTACGGCGGATGCGTTCATGTAGATGAGGTGGAAGAGCTGGCACGGGAACGCGCCTGCCGTCTGTTCGGCGCAGAGCATGCAAATGTACAGCCGCACAGCGGCGCCAATGCCAATCTTGCCGTTTTCTTTGCCCTCTTAAACCCCGGCGATACCGTTCTCTCCATGAATTTGGCGCACGGCGGGCATCTGTCCCACGGCTCCCCCGTCAATATTTCGGGCAAGTATTTTCACATTGTTTCCTACGGCGTATCGGAAGAAACGCAGGTCATCGACTACGATGCGGTGGAAAAGCTGGCGTTGGAATGCAAACCGAAGCTGATTCTCGCAGGCGCCTCCGCTTATCCGCGTCTGCTCGATTTTGCACGCTTCCGCGCCATTGCGGACAAGGTCGGCGCCTATTTGATGGTCGATATGGCGCATATCGCGGGACTGGTCGCGGCGGGATTGCATCCTTCCCCCGTGCCGTATGCGGATGTCGTAACCACCACAACCCATAAAACACTGCGCGGTCCGCGCGGCGGATTGATTCTTTGCCGCGAAGAATTTGCAAAAGCCATCGACAAAGCCATTTTCCCGGGCACGCAGGGCGGTCCTTTGATGCATATTATCGCCGCAAAAGCCGTTGCATTCGGCGAAGCACTGCAACCCGCATTTGTCACCTATCAGCAACATATTTTGGACAACGCGCAAGCATTGGCAAACGGTCTGCTCTCTCGCGGATACCGCCTGGTATCGGGCGGCACCGACAACCATCTGATGCTGCTTGACCTGCGCTTGTGCGAAATCACGGGAAAAGAGCTGGAAGCGCGTCTGGACGCCGTCCGCATTACCGCCAACAAAAACACGGTCCCGGGCGACCCGCGCAGTCCCTTTATCACCAGCGGTCTGCGTCTCGGCACCCCTGCCGTCACCACGCGCGGATTCGGCACGGAGGAAATGGA
>CAZMAZ010000122.1:0-5452 GCA_964564255.1 uncultured Clostridium sp.
GCGGTTCTGCGCTTTTCGGCACGTGCTTGCATGACATTTGAGAGAATCAGCATGATAAGAACGCCGACAAGCATAAAGGTGGAAAGCGCATAGATGGAGGGCTTGACGCCTTTTTTGGCAAGGGAATAAATGAAAACGGGAAGCGTTTCGTAGGTACCTGCCGTAAACAGAGAAATGACGTAATCGTCAAGAGACAGCGTAAACGCGGTGATGGCACCCGAGAGCACCGACGGGAAAATGTAGGGAAGCTCCACCTTGAAAAAGGATTGAATCGGCGTGCATCCCAAATCCAGAGCCGCTTCGGGCAGGTTCTTGTCCATTTGCCGCAGCTTCGGTGTGATTGAAAGAATGACATAAGGCAGGTTAAAGGTGATATGTGCAATCAAAATGGTAAAGAATCCGCTGGAGCCGGAGCCCATAATAGCGAAAACGCCCGCAAAGAGCAACATCATGGACAGACCTGTTACAATATCCGGATTCATCATGGGGATATTGGTGACGGTTGTAATGGCATTTCGTACCCAACGACGGGAGAGCTTACGCAACCCGAGCGCGGCGGCGGTGCCGATTATAGTTGCACACAGAGAAGAAAGCACGGCAAGAACCAGGGAATGCACAAGCGCATTCATGGCATTTTCGTTTTGAAACATTTCTCTGTACCAGTATCCAAACGGATTCTTTCCCGCATAGTCGGCGGAAAAGACGGCGGTGCTGTTTCCCGCGGTAAAGGAATACAGAACCATGATCAGAATGGGCAGATACAAAAGAATAAAGATAATAACGGTGTATACGGCACCGGTTTTTTTGATACCCGACTTTTTCATATGGTGCATTCCTCGCTTTCTCCGTCGCCGAATTTATTGACGATGAACATGCTGACCAAAATCAAGATCATCAAAATCAGTGAGAGTGCGGCACCGGTGCGATAAGACTGTGCGTCTGCGTTACTCAAAAACGCCGCTTCGATTTTATCGCCGATCAGTGCGATTTTTCCGCCCGAGAGCGTGGAGGCGATGTAAAAGGTACTGATAGCGGGAACAAAAACCATGGTAATGCCGGAAACAATGCCCGAAACGCTGAGCGGCAAAAAGACCTTGGTAAATACCTGCCGCGAATTACAGCCGAGATCGGAAGCCGCTTCCGGATATTTGCGGTCGATGCCCGAAAGGACATTGCAGATCGGGACCACCATATACGGTAAAAAGTCATAAACCATACCGAAAAGAACCAGCCCGGGAGAGCCCATGAATTGCACTTCTCCGAGTCCGATTTTTCGAAGCAGGGAATTGATAATGCCGTTATCCTCAAAAATGTTTAAGATGGTATAGGTGCGAATGATAAAGCTGACCCACATGGGGACCATAATCAAGAGCAAAAGAAACTGACGCCGCCGTTCGGGAAGCCGTGAAATGTAAAGTGCGATGGGATACCCGATTAAAAGACAAATCACAGTGGCACCGAGTGCATACAAAACCGAATAAAAGAAGGAACGAAGATAGCCGTTATCCGGTTGCGCAATATGCCAAAGGTTGTCCAGTGTAAAGGAGCCGTTTACATCGGTAAAGGCATAGTAGACGACAAACAGCATGGGGACGATAATAAACAGAACACACCAAAAAGTATGCGGTGCAAGCAAAAGCGCGTGATGGCGAGAGGTGCGTTTCATTCTTGCTCGTCACCCCCGTCCGCATCTTCTTCTCCGAGAATAATGTCGGGATCCGACATTTCCTCGGTTTCATCCGAGAAGGTGGAATAGTCGCCGAATTTTCCGGAATATTCCGATTTTTTCATGATATGAATGGCGTCGGGTTCGATATACAAACCAATGGTGGAATCGGGAGCGGCATAGTCGGAGGTTTCAATCATCCATTTGAAGCCCTGCACGTCCACAATGATTTCATAGTAATCACCCTTGAAGGTTACGGCGGTGACCTTGCCGCGCAGCATGCCGCGATCCTCGGTTACAATATCAATGTCCTCGGGACGAATCACGACATCGACCTTTTCGTTCTTTGCAAATCCGCCGTCCACACATTCAAAGGTGTGTCCGGCAAAGGTTGCCTTGCCATCGCAGGGCATGACACCGTCCAAAATATTGGATTCGCCGATAAAATCGGCAACGAATGCATTTTCGGGTTCATTGTAAATATCGACGGGTGTGCCGATTTGCTGAATTTTGCCGTCTGCCATGACCACCACGGTATCCGACATGGAGAGTGCTTCCTCCTGATCGTGCGTTACGTAAATAAAGGTAATGCCGGTTTTATGCTGAATACTTTTCAGCTCGTTTTGCATATCCTTTCGCAATTTCAAATCCAAGGCTCCGAGCGGCTCGTCAAGCAAAAGCACCTTGGGCTGATTGATCAATGCGCGTGCAATGGCAACGCGTTGCTGTTGACCGCCCGAAAGGGTGCTGACGCGACGTTTTTCAAATCCCGAAAGATTGACCATGGCAAGCATTGCGGTCACGCGCTCTGCAATGACATCCTTGGGGATTTTGACAAGGCGTGTTTTACCGTTGACCTCTTTGGGCTCGCGTTTCAAACGCAGACCGAATGCAACATTGTCAAACACGTTCAAATGCGGGAACAACGCGTATTTTTGAAATACGGTGTTCACCTGCCGCAGGTGAGGGGGAACATCGTTAATCCTTTTGCCGTCAAAAAAGACGTCGCCGGTATCGGGAGTTTCAAAGCCTCCGATCATACGAAGCGTCGTCGTCTTTCCACAGCCGGAAGGACCGAGTAATGTGATGAACTCCTTATCATGGATAACCAAATCCAAATTGTTGAGGATAACCTCGCCGTCAAACGACTTGGAGATCCCCCGCAGTTCGATCAGTACAGTTCTGTTCATTCCGCATAAATACTCCTTCTAAGTTAAAAAGTTTTATCTTATGCGTTTTGCACACGGCAAACCGACCATAATATTATGCAGGGCACCTCTAAAAATTCATCGCACGCAGATTCGGCGAGATCTTTTCCGTCATTTGTCACAAAACTCCTCGGCAGTAGCGCTGCTACATGCTGTAGCAAAGCTACAGCGGGTCGTCCTTTTGTCTAAACTGACAAAAAATCTCTCTGCCGCCCAGCGCGCGTTGAATTATTAGAGGTACCCTATAATCATTGTAACAGAAAACGCCGCAAATTGCAAGGGCTTTTCGAAAAAAGGCAAATTTTCGTGAGAATATCCAATTCTGCAACCGAAATGGGAGTCTTTTCAACTTATCTGCCGAAATTCGCCCTGTTTCTTTGCTTTTCTCGCAATTTCTTGCAATTTTTTCGTTTTGCAATTTCAAAAACCGCCCCGAAAAGCATCCCGCTTTCGGCAGTTTTGCGTGCAGGCATTATCTTTGATTTTGCGCAAAAATATGCAAAAACAAAACGCAGGAAAACAGTGCCGCGGAGAGCGCGGAGGCGGTGCGCAATACGGCATACATGGAAAAGAGCCAAAGAAGAAACAGACAGGCAAAGGAAGCAATCCGCAATACGCGTTCCGCCACCAAAAGACGGCATCGAAAAGCCACGGCGCAAAACAGCATGCGGCCGCCGTCCATACCCTCAATCGGAAGCAGATTCAAAACGGCGGTTTGCAAAGAAAAGCGCAAAAGCAAATCTCCGAACGGGTGCATACCGCGCATTCCCAAAAGGCAGAATGCACATGCCAGATTGATGCCGGGTCCTGCGGCACAGATCAGCCATTCGGTGGGGTAGTCGGGCATACGCGTCAGCTGCATCCGCATCCCGCCGGCGCGTGCAAAAAAGCCGCGCACGGGAATTTTGCAAAGAGCGGCGCAGACCCAATGCGCCGCCTCGTGCATAACAATCACAATCAAAAGAGCCGAAATTTCGGAAATCACAGACATAAAAGCATTCTCCCATCCTTTACCGATATTTTAGTCGATGTTTGATATTAGCCGTTCCGCTACCATTCTATGATTTCCCGTGCAAATTCCTGCCCCAATATTTGAAAATCTATTGACAATCATTTGATTATGTGATAAAATAAACATATGAAATTTGTCTTTCGAAAGGGTACCTCTAATAATTCAACGCGCGCTGGGCGGCAGAGAGATTTTTTGTCGGTTTAGACAAAAGGACGACGGCTGTAGCAGCGCTACTGCCGAGGAGTTTTGTGACAACCGGCGGAAAAGATCTCGCCGAATCTGCGTGCGATGAATTTTTAGAGGTGCCCGAAAGAAACAGACAAGGCCGAGGAGGTAGTGTTTTGATTTTACGTATTGAAGATCCTTTGATTCCGGGGACCAAGTTGCGCAGGGATGCGCTTGACGGCGCAACCGGAAAAGCATTTTTACGCAGAGTTTTTTATATCGATAACGGTGTTATGCTAACGCAAATTCGAGCGGTAACCGGTATTGACGGCTCCACTTTGCAAAACTGGACCCAGCGCGGTTGGGTTGCCAACGCAAAGCTACGACGCTACAATATTGACCAGGTAGCACATATTTTAATTATCAATATGCTCCGTTCCTGCATGCAGCTTGACAAAATCGCGTTCCTTTTGCACTATATCAACGGCAGTGTTTCCGACCGAAGCGACGATATTATCGCAGACTCCGATTTGTACGACTATATCTGCCGCGTAATCGATGCCCTGCGCGTTCCCGAACCGACCGACGAGGCGCGTTTGCATGCTATTATCAACCGTGTCATTTCGGAATATGTTGAGCAGATTGAAGGGGCAACCGAACGGTTGCATAATGCGTTGGAAATTATCGTGCTTGCCTATTGCGCCGCACAGATACGCCATGTTTCCAACGATTTGGTCGAAAAGCTGATCAAAGAAAACCCGGAAGTCGCGGATTTGTCCTGACCGATGATGAATAAACAAACAGTATCGGATTTGGCAATCGGTGTTTTGATTCGCCTGGTATATTTGGCGACCGCAACAGTGGCGAGTTGCGTCGGCACCGATCTTTTGATGCGCATCTTGGTTTCGATTGTTAACATGGATGGCGCACCCGCCTTTATCGCACGTGCGATTTTGACATGGATTCTCTCCCTTGCGGTGCTTTTTGTACTTGCCTTCCGCGAAGGGTATCATTATGTCAATTATTCTTTTCGTCCGCTTTTGCGGCAAATATTAATTGCCCTGGGACTACAGCTCGGTTTTTCTTTTCTGCTCGGCTTCCATCGATTTGTCGGAGGTGCGTCCAAGCAATTGGCAGGGTGGATGTATTACGGCTTTGCCGTGAGCGGCGATTCTCCGATGGGAACCGCGGATCTGCCCGTATGGCTGTTCTTGCTTGCCTTTTTGCTTTTGGCGACAACCGAAGGCGTCTGCCTGATTCTTTCGCACAAATACGGGCACCTGAAACGTCTGGCAGACAGGGAAGAATTGACCGGAAAACGAGACTAACCGAAAAAAATAAAAAGGGGGCACCTCTAAAAATTCATCGCACGCAGATTCGGCGAGATCTTTTCCGCCGGTT
>CAZMAZ010000123.1:0-2178 GCA_964564255.1 uncultured Clostridium sp.
CACCCTTTTATAAATCCCGCCCTGCCAGCCGTTTTGCCATTTGCGCGACCGCAAGCTCCCAGGTGGGGCGCAAATCGTCCGGAACGGTGGACGGAACCGCGGTCTCCAGCGACACGCTTCCCGCAAATCCGATTTCCGTAAGCGCGCGGGAGAAATCTTCCCAATCGATAAAACCGGTATACGGCAACCAATGCAAATCCGCCGCGCCGTTATTGTCATGCACATGCAAAACACGCAAATATTCCTTACCAATCAAGCGCACAGCCGCGCCCGGCTGTTCGTGAAAGACCGCGCAGTGTCCCGTATCCAAGCATATTTTCATAGCGGGATGGTTCAGCGTTTTCACAAACCGCAAAATCTCTGCGGGACGGGAGAGCGACAGCGCGTGCATCGGCATATTTTCAAAGCAAACGGTCACGCCGCATGCGGCTGCCTTGTCGCAAAGTCTGCCCATGAATTCGTAATTCATCTCCCAAAACCGTTCCGGCTCCGGGTCTTTGTCGTCGCCAAACGGCATAATGGGGTGAATGACAAAATTCTCACAGCCGAGCATGGCGGTCCCGTAAATGGATTTTGTCATTTTTTCAAACCGCTCCGCTCTCTGCTCTGCGGTAAAATCCTGCGGCGGCCAACGCCAGGGTCCGTGCGTCTGCGAGATTTCGATCCCGTTTTGCGCGGCGGCGTTCCGCACACGCTCCAGCTCCTTTCGGTATTCCGCATCACTGCAGGTAAAAAGCGGACCTGTCGTATCGCAAAAATACTGATAGTCCAGGCAATCATACCCGTGCTCCTTCATGCGCGCCATGCCCGCCTCTACCCCGTATCGGCTCAAATAATAGGTTAAAATTCCGATTTTCATACCCGTTTCTCCTTGTCTGTGTCTTTCCTTTTCAGGAAGCATCCTGATCACTCAAAAGTATAGCACATTTTCTTTTCCCTGTCAACCGAAAATTGTGCAAGAGCCGATTGACACGGTCCAAAAAATATGCTATAATATTGACCTGAAATAACACAAAAACGGAGGAACCGATACATGATTGATAAAGAAGCGGGGGAGCTGCGTCGGCAGCTTCGCTATGATCGCAACAGCATTTCCACCCTGTGGGGGTGCTATGTAAATGAAGCAAAGGAAATTGTTTCTACCTTTAAAAAGCCTTTTCAAATGCTGGAAGAGGCGGAAGCGGAAAAATATCTTGCCATTTTCCGCAAAACCCTGTCCGGGTCCGTCGGCAAAACCCTGACCGATATTGATTTTTCCACCGAGCAGGTCTTGCACGGCGAAGAGCACAAGCTGCTGACCACTCTCAAAAACTCGGTGCTGGAAGACGGGCAAGCGGTCGATACCTATTTCCGCAAGGTTGTCGACAAGACCGAAATCGAAGGCGGTTATCTGATTCTTTTGGCTGTCAACGCCTATGATGTTTTCCGCACCTCCAAGGACGGCAACCGTTCCGACGAATCCGATCAGGTCTTCACCTACATTCTTTCCGCCATCTGCCCGGTCAAGCAGGAAAAATCCGTGCTGTCCTACGACCCGCAAAGCAAGGGCTTCCAAAATCGCACCGGGGCATGGATTGCGTCCGCGCCGATTCTCGGCTTTTTGTTCCCTGCCTTTGACGGACGTGCCTCCAATATTTACGGCGCGCTCTATTATACCGCAAAGCCGGCGGAAAATCACCCCGAATTTGCAAGCGCCGTCTTCTGCTCCGACCTGCCCATGCCCGCAACCGAGCAAAAGGAAACCTTCGGCAATGTCATCGGCGATTCCTTGGCAAGCGATTGCAGTTACCCTGTCGTTCGCACCGTGCATACCCAACTCAAGGGCTTGATTGAGGAGCACAAAGCCTCCAAAAACCCCGAGCCGCTGTTTGTCAGCAAGTATGAGGTGCGCAGTCTGCTCAAATCCTGCGGCGTGACCGACGAACGTGCAGAAAAATTCGAAGAGGAATACGACGACTCCTTCGGCGCTTCCACCGACCTGCGCCCGCAGGTGATTATCGACACCAACCGTTTTGAGGTCAAAACCTCGGACGTCAGCATCAAGGTCAATCCCGACCGCACCGACCTGGTCGAAACCCGCGTCATTGACGGGCAACGCTATCTGATGATTCTTGCAAACGACCACGTCGAGGTCAACGGCATCACGATTGGATTTCCCGAATCCTGACCGGATTCCCG
>CAZMAZ010000123.1:2278-3941 GCA_964564255.1 uncultured Clostridium sp.
TTCCCGAATCCTGACCGGATTCCCGCATCCTAACCGTTTCAAACATAAAAAAGCGATCGAAGAGTTGCAAAAAGGCTCTCCGATCGTTTTTTGTTGTATGGCATTTTGTTGTGATTATTCCAAATCGCGGCGTCCCTGAATTGCACGGTAAAGGGTCACCTCATCGGCGTATTCCAAATCCGCACCGACCGGCATGCCGTAGGCAAGACGCGTCACCTTGACCCCGAGCGGCTTGACCAAACGGGACAGGTACATGGCAGTGGTCTCGCCTTCCACGGTCGGATTGGTTGCCACAATCAGCTCCCGCACGCCGCCCTGTTCGATGCGCGCAAGCAGCTCTTTGATTTTGAGCTGATCCGGTGTCACACCGTTCATCGGCGAAATGACGCCGTGCAAAACATGATACACGCCGTTAAATTCCCGCACCTTTTCCATTGCCATCACGGCACGCACGTCGGACACCACACAGATTAAGCCCCTGTCACGGCTTTGGTCCTCGCAAACCGGGCAAAGCTCGCGATCGGTCAGATTCTGGCAGACCGGGCAGAGATGAATCCGCCGCTTCGCGTCCAAAATGGCATTTGCAAAGATCTCTGCATCCTCCATCGACAAATCCAGTACCGAAAACGCCATCCGTGCCGCGCTTTTCCGCCCGACACCCTGCAGACGTCCGAACTGCTCAATCAGATGCTGCAGAGAACCGAGATACTCCGCCATCAGAACAATCCGGGCATGTTCAGCCCGCCCGTAATCTTATTCATCTCGGTCGTGTTGATTTCTTCCACCTTCTTGATGCCTTCGTTGACTACGGCAACCAAAATGTCCTGCAGGGTTTCCAAATCATCGGGATCCACAATTTCCGGCTGTAAAGAGAGGGAAAGCACCTCTTTTTTGCCGTTAATCTTCATGGTGACTACACCGCCGCCCGCTTGAATGTCGTATTCCTGCGCTTCCAGCTCGGCTTGCTTCTCTTCCATGGCTTCTTGCATTTTCTGTGCCTGACGCATCATGGATTGCATGTTTTGCGGGCCGCCGCCCATTCCCTTCGGAATATTTGCTCTCATTTGTTTTCTTCTCCTTTGTATGTTGTTTTGTCAGCCGATTGCAAAGATTTTTTCAGGGGAACTTCCTTGAAGGAAGTTCCCCCGAACCCCTTCAAGGACTTTTTAGAAGCATTTTATTGCGTCGGGGAACGACTTTGCGACCTTCCGCCTTGCTCTGCGCGCTCATGTGGGGACCCCTCCCCCACAACGGATAGCAAAAAAGTTCTTTATGCCCCGTAGTTACTTTCAAACCACTTACAATCGTTTGCTGCTGTTTTTTATTTTTCTGTGTTTTGTTCTTCCGCTTCTTCCAATGCTTCGATGATTTCATCGATAGGCGCGGAAGGGCTTTTTTGTCCGATCACCTCAAGCACCAGCGCATCGACGGTAACCGTGCGCCCGAGCTGTGCGCTCAGAACATCCAAAAGAAGCGCTTCCCCGTTCTGCCGATGAAACATATCCGGAAAAAAGGAATCGGTATATTGCAAAATCACGCGTCCGTCCGCATCGGTGTACGCCTTGGCGTCCCCGAGGAAGGAACCGGTCATCGGATTTTTTTGCGTGACGCGGTCGCGGATTTCCCCCCAACCGCGCAAGGGATACAGCTGTCTCACATTGCC
>CAZMAZ010000123.1:4041-5426 GCA_964564255.1 uncultured Clostridium sp.
GCAGAATCGGGTTCGGCAGAATCGGGTTCTGCGACATCCGCTTCCCGCCGCTTTTCTTGCGGTATCGGATCGCCTGCCTTTGGCTCCGCGGGAATCGGCACAGAGCGCGACGGCGGGTCCTCTGCCGCATGGCGCACCGTTTGGTCATTTGCCGGCGACGGCGGCACCGAATTTGTCGTGCGGCGTTCTGTCTGCTGCACGAGACGGGCAAGATTTTCTTCCAATGCGGAAACGCGTGCCAGCATAGCCGCGGGATCGGCTGACAGGGTCGGTTCACAAAGGCGAAGCAGGGTCATTTCGGCAACAATCCGCTTCATGGAACCGGCGGCGCCGGTGCGTTGCATTGCCAAAAGCGCCTCTTCCAGCCGTCCGAGATACCAAAGCAGGGTCTCACCCGACAGCTGTTTCGCAAGCGCGCCCAGCTGCTCCGCTTCGCTGTCGGTCAAATCCAGATAGGTTTTGCTTTCCTTTACGGTGCGAATTACCAAAACATCCCGACAAACGCCAATCAAATCCTGCCAGAAAACGGTCAAGTCGCGGGAAGCGCGCACGGCACGGTCAATCGTCCCCAGCACCTCGGTATAATCGCGCGCAATCACAGCACGCATCAGCGCTATGGATTCCTCCCGTCCGCCCGAACCGATTGCTTCATCCACCAAGGCAGGGGTGACCGGCTTCCCCGTCCCCGCGCAAAGGTCCAAAAGGCTGATGGCGTCCCGCATACCGCCCTGCGCAAAACGCGCAATCCGCTGTGCGGCATTCGCATCCAGTTGAATGCCCTCCGCGTCGGCAATCGTGCGCAAGCGGTCGGACAGAATCGGCACCGAGATGCGGCGAAATTCAAAGCGCTGACAACGGGAGACGATCGTAGCGGGCAGCTTTTGCAATTCGGTGGTTGCCAAGATAAAAATAATATGCGCGGGCGGCTCCTCCAGCGTTTTCAGCAAGGCATTAAACGCACTGCCCGAAAGCATATGCACCTCGTCGATGATATAAACGCGGTATTTGAGAGCCGCGGGCGGATAAATGACCGCTTCGCGAATCGACCGAATGTCGTCAACGCCGTTGTTGGACGCGGCATCCATTTCCACCACATCGGTCGCGGTACCCTCCAGCACAGAACGGCAGGCGTCGCACACCCCGCAGGGATTGCCGTTTCGCGGGTGCTCGCAGTTGACGGCACGCGACAAAATCTTGGCACAGCTTGTCTTGCCTGTCCCGCGCGAGCCGCAGAACAGATATGCGTGCGCAAGATCGCCGCTTTGCACCTCGTATTGCAAAACCGACGTAATATGTTCCTGTCCGCAGACCTCACTAAAGGTTCGCGGTCGCCATTTTCGATATAATACCTGATGCATCCGTTTTCCTCCGCTCCGCTCTTTTCG
>CAZMAZ010000124.1:0-3801 GCA_964564255.1 uncultured Clostridium sp.
TTATTTCCGATGCGACAGCCGATAGACCTTCTCGCTTTGCCGATAAATTTTGGCAACCGCGCGCCACATGTCGTCCTGCGGTGTGTAGGAGCGGCGAAGGTCCTTCCCTTTTGCCCAATCTGCAACGATTTGGTACCGCTCATAGGCGCGTCCCACGGCATCCTCCCAGGAAATATAAATTTCATCGGCAGCGTGCCGTCCGATTTCCGCCATGCGGGCGGCATTGGGTGCCAGCTCCCGCAACGCGTCAAACATGGACGCCGCGTTTTCCTCAATCAAAATGCCGTTTTGACGGTCGGTAATGCCTTCTGCGGCGCAGCTGCCCCGAATCAGGACACTGCCCAGTCCGCATGCCGCCGCCTCGCGAACCACAATGCCGTTGGTGTCGTAGGTGGACGGAAACAGAAAGAGATTGGCAAGGCAAAAATACGTGCGCAAAAGCTCTCTGTCCCGAATGGCACCGGTAAAAATGCACTTGTCGGCAATGCCGACGGTTTTGGTATACTTGCGAATTTCACCGGCATCCAGTCCGTCTCCGACAAGGAGCATTCGGTAATCCTGCCCGCTCTCGCCGAGCATGCGAAGCGCGTCCAGCGAAATGCGAACCCCCTTATACCAATTCATCCGCCCGACAAACAGGAAAACGGGCACGCCCTGCGGAATGTCGTGTTCGGCACGCAAAGCAGCGACCGCCTCGTCCGAAACGCGTCCGCGCGGAAAATCCACCCCGTTGTCCATCACGCGCAAGGCGCCGCTGTAGCCCATACCGCGCAGGTTTTCGCCCGCGCCCTCGCTGACCACCCAAACCTCGTCCGCCGCTTCCATGTTTTCCACCAGTGCGCGAATGCCCACCTTGGAGAGCAGATCCAACTTGAGTGCCTTGCGAATTTCAATGTCGAATTTGGTGTGATAGGTCATAATCAGCGGCGCGCCGGTCAATTCCCGCAGGGTGCGCGCCACCATGGCGGACACCATCGGGCAATGACAGTGCAAAATGTCCACCTGCTTTTCCTGCAAAATTTCCTCATAGGCACGCGGACTGAACGGAATCCCTGCCCGATACCCCCACTTTTTGGTCAGTCCCGAGCTTGTATACCGATACACGCGGAAGGGATAGTCATCCTGCGCGCCCTTGTATTCCGGCGTTACCACAAAGGCATTGCCGTGTTTTTTTTGAATAATATCTGCGTAATTGAAGACCGTATTTGCCACGCCGTCAATCACCGGCGGAAACGAATCGTTCAAAAGGCAAATATGCAGTCCCTCTGTACGGTCGGTTTGTTGCGTCATAAGCACTCCCCTTTCCCGTTCGACAAGTGTTTTGCGTGTTTGGGTATTTTCCCTATTGCGAAAGCACGCTGCGCGGCACGCACAGGCGAAGCGCCTGTGGCATCACTTCAATGTCGAACGAATCGCGGTAAACGATTTCCCCGTCCAGCGAAAAGGCAAATCCCTTTTCCGCTTCGACGCGAATGCGCTTGCCGCGCACATAATGAATGATTTTTTTGAATTTAGGCGAATCCAAATGTTGTCCGATACGGTACAGTCCAATCAATCGAATAAAGGTCCAAAGCGAGACCGGCTCCACCAAACAAACGTCCGCCTCGCCGTCCGCATTGTCCGAACGGGGGGCACAACGGTAAGCGCCGCCCACATACTGTCCGTTTGCCACGGTGCAAAGAAGCATCAAGGGTCGACTTTGCAGTTTGCCGTCCGCGCCCCGAACCGCCGCCAGCGGCATGCCGTCCACCGACACCCGACACCGATTGCGCCGTGCGGTCAAAACCGCATGCACAACCCCGGTCAGATAGGCGCGTTTACCGCCGAAAAGGCGATTGCGTCGCACGCGGTCCATAGTAACCGCCACGCGGGTGTCGAAGCCGAAATTGATGATATTGATGGCATACAGGGAATCCACGCGCAAAAGATCCACGCGCACCTCCTGCCCTTCAATCAGCGACGCAAGCTGCAAAAACGGTTGCGCGCCGCCGTAATATTTAACGTAGTCATTGCCGCTTCCGCACGGATACACCGATACGGCGGCATGCGGAAAGGGCGCGGCGCCGTTGACCACCTCATTTAGCGTCCCGTCTCCGCCGCAGGCATAAAAACGCATCTGCTCCCGAGACTGCTCACAGCAGGCACGCACAAAGTCGGTCGCGTCCCGTTTTCCGCGGGTCTCGTAAATGCGATAGGCAAAATCGGCATGCGTCTCGGCATAGGCTTGCACGGCATGTCGCACCTGCTCGATATTGCGCTTCCCGTCCCCCGCGGCGGGATTTAAAATGAAGATATGTTCCATTTTATGCTTTTCTTACAGAGATTTTTTCCCGAATGCTACTGCATCCGCGCAAAAAGCCTGATAATTTTGCATGATAAGCTCGACAATCTGTTCGGGCGTGCGATGGGAAGAATCCACGACAAGGTCATAATTTTGCAGGTCAAAATAATCCACGCCGTAGATTTCGGAAAATCTGGCATTTTCCACGCGACCGCGTTCCAGCAGCTTTTCGCAGGCTTCCTCGACCGAAGCGTACCGCTCTTCACTGCCGCGCGGATTTGCCATAACGCGCTCTGCGGCAATCTGCGGGTCCACGTTCAAAAAGACCTTGAAGGAGCCTTCTGCAAAATGCCACGCCATGCGGGAGTCGAAAATCAACTTATCCGCTTTGCGTTCGCGACTGAGTCGGGCAACCGTATCGTCAATCAAATGGTCAAGTGAGCAGTCTGTCTCCATCATTCGATTGAGCTCCAATGTGGAAACGCCCTTCTCCCGTGCCGCCTCGCGCTGAATGGCACCGGTACTGAAAACCTCGAAGCCGTAATCACGGCGGATTAATTGACAAACGGTCGATTTGCCGCTGCCAAGCCTTCCTGTAATAGATATATGCATATGTAACCTCTCCGTTTCCCATGCTTGCGTTTTTTGGTTAGTAGTATTGTACCCTATTTTTCGCGATTTGTCAACCGCTTTCCGCATTTTTTGCGTTTTTTTGCCTTTTTTCCTTTTTCAACCTCTCCCGGTCGGCGTCACGGTCACAAACACCACCTCGCAAGGGTTAAACAGGCGCGGAAAGGGTGCCGTATTGGAAACGCCGCGGCTGATAAGCAGTCTGTTTTCCGAAAAACCGTCTGTCAGGCGCGGGAAAAGCCCCTGCCCCGTCGCATACAGTCCTCTGCCAAACAGTCGAATCTGCCCGCCGTGCGCATGCCCCGATACCACCAAATCAATCGGCAGGTCGCGCAAATAGCGCGGATAATACTCGGGATGGTGGCAAAGAAGCAGAGAAAAGTGCGGGTCCTTTTGCCGCTCCGCGGAGAGAAATGCCGTCGACGGCGGGGTGTCGGGCAGACCGCCCGAGCGCAAGCCGCCGATGCGGATGCCGCGAAAATCGACAAACGCATTATCGACAAACACCGCTCCGCTTTCCGCAATGCGGCGCCTGTTTTCCGGGCTGACCGCTTCCCTGCTTGGCAAAAAGCGGCGTGCCGCTCTTCTGTTTTCGAAATAGGCGCCGACCTCATGATTGCCGAGTGCGTAAAAGGTCGGAAAGCGGGCGGCGCAGCGCTGCAAAAAGACAAACCCTTCGCGGTTCTCCGCGTCACAGCTGCCGTCCAGCGCATTGCACAAATCGCCCGGGACCAGCACGGCATCCGGTCTTTCCCAAAGAAGGGTTGCCATGATTTCCGGCTTTTTTCTTGCGTGCAAATCCGCCACCACGGCAAAGGTCAACTCCCGCGGCAACGGTTTGTCGGTATTGCAAAAATAACGGGTAATTTTCACGTTTTCCGCTATGCCTC
>CAZMAZ010000124.1:3901-5387 GCA_964564255.1 uncultured Clostridium sp.
CCGGTGGTTCTGGGATACGGAATCACGTCGCGAATGTTGGAAACACCGGTCAGATACATCAAAATCCGCTCAAAGCCCAGACCGTAGCCCGCGTGCTTGGTGCCGCCGTAGCGGCGCAAATTGACATACCACCAGTAATCTTCCTCGCGCAGTCCGCATTCCTGCATGCGCGCAAGCAAAACATCCAGCCGCTCTTCTCTTTGAGAGCCGCCGATAATTTCCCCGACGCCCGGTACCAAAAGGTCCATGGCGGCAACCGTCTTGCCGTCGTCATTTAAGCGCATGTAAAACGATTTGATTTCCTTGGGATAATCGGTCACAAAAATCGGGCATCCAAAGACCTGCTCGGTCAGATACCGTTCATGCTCGGTCTGCAAATCACAGCCCCATTCGACCGGATATTTGAAGGTCACGTCGGCGCGCTTGAGAATCTCAACCGCCTCGGTGTAGGGCACCTCGCGATAATCGCTCTCCGCCAGCTTGTGCAGACGCTCCAAAAGCGTTTTGTCGACAAAGCTGTTGAAAAATTCCAGCTCCTGTGCGCACTTGTCCAGCACGTGATGCACAATGTGCTGAATCATATCCCATGCCAGCTGCATGTCGTCACGCAGGTCGGCAAAGGCAATTTCCGGCTCAATCATCCAAAATTCCGCCGCATGCCGTGCCGTGTTGGAATTTTCGGCGCGGAAGGTGGGTCCGAAGGTATAAATATTGCCGAATGCCATGGCATAGGTCTCGCCCTCCAGCTGTCCCGAAACGGTCAGATTGGTGCTTCTGCCGAAGAAGTCGCGGCTCCAATCGATTTTGCCGTCCTCTGTGCGGGGGGGATTTTCAAGGTCCAGCGTGGTGACGCGGAACATGTCGCCCGCGCCCTCGCAGTCGGAGCCGGTAATCAGCGGCGTGTGCACATAGACAAAGCCGCGGTCGTGGAAAAAGCTGTGAATGGCATACGCAACCTCACTGCGCACGCGGAAAACGGCGGAAAACAGATTGGTGCGAGGGCGCAAATAGGCTTGCTCGCGCAAATATTCCACGGTGTGCCGCTTTTTCTGCAGGGGGTAATCCGGCGTCGATGTCCCCTCCACCGCAACCGAAACCGCCTTGATTTCAAAGGGCTGCTTCATCTGCGGCGTCAATTCCACCACGCCGTGTACCACAACAGCCGACCCAACATTCAGCTTGGCAATTTCATCGTAATTTTCGATTTTTTCACGCTCAAAAACCACCTGCGCGCTTTTAAAGCAGCTGCCGTCGTTGAGGTCGATAAATCCGAAGGCGCGGCTGTCGCGAATGCTTCTTGCCCATCCGCCCAGCGTAACCTCCTTCCCGCCGAATGCTTCCATGTCGGCGTATATGCTTGCAATCAATTCTCTTTTCATTCTTTGTCTCCTCTCTGTTATTTGCGAAAGTCTCTTTTTTGTGGACGCTGCCTTTTCTTTCTTTGCGGGGCTCTGCCCCACACCCCGCCGCCTTTTAAAAAAGGCGG
>CAZMAZ010000125.1:0-5375 GCA_964564255.1 uncultured Clostridium sp.
TTCGCGTCACCCAATAGATTGAATCGGCAATGAGAAAAAGATGGATTCCGGTTGCGATTCACAGATTGGAGGAATGCAAATGAACTCTGTTGGCATTGACATTTCCAAAGGCAGAAGCACGATTGCCGTTATGCGTCCCTTTGGAGAGGTCGTCATCTCGCCCTTTGAGGTCCGGCACACCGACAGTGAACTGAGCGAACTGGCAAGGCAGCTCAAAAGCCTGAACGGTGAGACACGCGTGGTCATGGAGGCCACAGGAAATTACCATGCGCCGGTGGCAAAACTGCTTCACGACGCAGGGCTGTATGTTTCCGTCATCAATGCAAAGCTGGTGCACGGCTACGGGAACAACGATTTGAGGCGGGTCAAGACAGACCGAAAGGATGCCGTAAAACTGGCAAACTACGGCCTTGACCGCTGGCTCACTTTGCCGAGATATGTTCCAGAGGAAGATACCCGGCTGTTGCTGAAGAACTGCTACCGCCAGTACCGGCAGTATTCCAAGGTGCAGACGGTTCTGAAGAACAATTTGATTTCGTTGCTGGATACGGTGTATCCAAACGTCAATCGCCTGTTTTCAAGCCCGATCCGCGAGGACGGGAGCGAAAAGTGGGTGGACTTTGTGGCCGAGTTCTGGCATTGCCGCTGCGTCAGCGAGAAATCCGAAAAGGCATTCGCAAACAAATACCAGAGGTGGTGCAGAAAGCATGGCTACAATTTCAGTGAAGCAAAGGCACACACCATACACGCCGAAGCCAGTGGACATATTGGTGTCATGCCGAAATCTGAAACGACGAAGCTGCTCGTGGAACAGGCTGTATCCCAACTCAGAGCAACTTCTGTGGCACTCGTTGCACTCAAGCAAGAGATGCAGTCATTGGCCTCCACGCTTCCGGAATATCCCGTTGTCATGGACATGTTCGGCGTAGGCCCGACATTAGGACCGCAACTCATAGCTGAAATCGGAGATGTACGCCGCTTCTACTCGAAGAAAGCGCTCGTGGCCTATGCTGGGCTGGATGCTCCGCCAAATGATTCCGGTGATGTGACCGGCAGACACAAGAGCATGAGCAAAATCGGCGCCTCGTCTCTGCGTCGAACGCTGTTCCTTGTCATGAGTGTCTATTTGCAGAACGCTCCTCTGGATGAGCCGGTCTACCAGTTCATGGACAAGAAACGCGCCGAGGGGAAACCCTACCGTGTCTACATGATGGCTTCTGCAAACAAGTTCCTGCGGATCTATTACGCCACTGTGAAAGCCTATCTGGAGTCGCTGGAACACACCGCCTGATCTCGCCACAAAGTATTGGCTGGCCGCCGTTTCAAATTTGAGACGCGAAGCGGCTTGATTTGGTGCGGCCTTTTTGCACACCGCATTACCTTGAAATTTCTACTTGACTTTTCTTAGCAGGTCTTTCGTGACGGTTCAATCGCCCCATAAACGAAAAATGCGGTACCGATCGTCACAGGGCGATTGATACCGTCTGCATATTTATCTGTCGAGATGGGAATTTTCCTTGCGATCAAGCTGCGCTTTCAGTTTGCGGATTTCCTGTTCGTAATAGCCGGTGCGGTTGATGATAACACAGCAATGGATACCGACTCCGAGACACCCGCCCAGGAGCAGACCGACGAGCAGCCATACAAATTCTGTCATAGTTTCATCTCCATCCCTTCTTCGGAGTGTAAAAAGTTATCCAGCCGATTATAAATAACCGACAATGTTTCTTCATTCTGATCATTTCCACACAGAACTTTATCCAATGTTTCTGCAAGGGTTTCTGTTTGCTCTCTGTTCAGTGCAAGGAACACCGGAAAGGACGGCTTGAATTCATAAAAATCTTCCGGATTTTGCAAATATTCTCGATATTTGATTCTGCACAGCTCATCATAAAACTCACCAAAACCAATACCGTCCGCACGACTTATATCCTCTTGAATAAAAGCATACCATTGTCGGCAGGCTTCATCTAACATACGGAAATCTTCCTTAAATCGTTGTAAGTCTACAAGTCCCAATTTACATTCCTCCCATATTGATTGTTTCGGTTTCATCCTGTGTGTCCATGTCCATATTGTCCTCGCACCAGGACATGGTTGCGGTAATGCCGGTGATAGCAGAGTCCATGTTATGCAGAAGGGATGCTTTTAGTCTGTACAGCTCTATCTGCGCAGGGAACGATATGCCGTCCAATTTGTTTAGGCTGTCGAACACCGACCTGATCTTGGCAGTCAGCTCCACGCTACTATCCAAAAGTTCGGCAAGGTCGATGCTCGGCTGCTCGGTGCGTTGATTTCCATGGGTGAAGAGTACGCCACGGTCGTTCGGATCGGTGCGGATTTCATATACACCGTGAGCGGTGCGCTTGAGCATTCCGTCATCCTTCATGACCTGATCCCGTAAGAACATTTCAAAGTCCTTTCGGGTGATCTCAGCCGAGCCGCCCTCATTGAGATACGCCTCATAGATGGCTCCGGCACGGTATGAGGTATCCTCTTGCAGGTAACCTTCAAGGAAACTGCGCAAGGTTTTCCATTTAGATTCGTTTTTCTGCGTCATTGGCAAAATCCCATTCCTTCATCGAAATCTTCTGTTTCATCCGTATCGTTGACGGATGTGACCGTTACATATTCACCGATAATATTGAGTGCTTCACTGTAATTATCGGATGCATAGCAGCGTTCTCTCATTTCTTTTGCCTGCTCCGACATACCGTTTTCGTTTAGCGTCCTTGCGGCAATCCCGATAAGATTGAAGATATTCCCGTTTTGACCGATAAGCGGACAGCTCGGTTTTTGGTCATTCACGAAGCCGCCGAGCCTGTTGGGAACATAGTCCGACAGCCAAGTACCGCCGAAGTTATCGTGGGTAGCCAAACGCCACACGGCGAATTTGCCGATGTTCAGCTCCGTATCCTCAAAGGGATAGAGGATGCAGGTCAGATCGTCGTGCTTGAATACCGAGCAGCTCTCGAACTTACTGCCGTTCAGAAGGATGCCTTCCTTTGTCAGTAAGTCGTTGATGCCGTCCAGCCATTCTTGGGGATCACCTCCGCAGCCCTGCAAAATGAGACCTTCCTGACCTTTCATTCGGCGCAGGTCATCGGCGGTTATGGTTTTAATGCTCATTGTGAGATACCTCCCATCTGTATGGTTTGGTTTTCATCCTCGTCCATATTCTCGTCCTCCGTCTGCGTAAAGTCTGTTTCCATGAACTCGGTGGGTGTCAGTTCGTATCCGAGAAAATTCGGCGTTGTATCCTCATCGAAAACAATATATTTTTCATTTCCGAAGTCTATCGGAGCTTTCAGCAGTATCGTTCCGCCGTGATTGACAAGTACATACGGCTCGATTGTAGCAAAGGAAAGGCTTTCACCCTCACGCAGGTCATATTTATACAAGCCATCCGGCAATTCCTGCTCGGTAACTCTGCCATTGGTGAACAGCGCCGTTTGTCCAAGCACTTCCACCACCTCTAACTTTTCATCGGTGAGGGCTTGGGTGGTCAGCTCCTTTGTCGGCAGTTTGTCATAAGGCACAAGGTCGTGCAAGGTGCCGCCCCTTGCGGAGATCACGCCGTATTCGGTGTTTGCCGCACCGAGCCGTTCGAGAAGCAGTGTACCTTCGTCCTTTGCGAATAGACCGCCCAGCCATTTACGGTCGAAGTCTGTGCCGAGGTGGTGTTCGAGATAGCTCTTGAAGAAGTCACTGTCGCCGTCCACGTAGGCGTTAAGCTCGTACTTGTTAAGATTGGCAAGGATATCTGCAATACCGTCAAGATCGGCAGGTGCTTCGGCTGCGAGTACCGCCTTGAACTTCATTTGATCGAAGGGCGACAGGTATGGCAGTTTAGCTGCAATAGCATTGAGTTTTTCAAAGTCATCCATATCTGTGAAATGATCGCTTGTAATTTGTGGAATGGATGACTCAAATCCAATACATTCGCAGTCCTCGATATATCCCACCTCGAATCTTTTCGCAATGTTCGCAGCCGCTTTTTCGCTGATAGGAAGTGATATCCATTCGGACTCATCCGAGCGTTCTTCTACATACTCACGCTCCGGTTCGGTAATCTGCAAGCGGAAGGCATACCAATCCTCGATCTCGGTTTCGGGCAACTGCTTTCCGTCGTAGATTTCGGGCGGTGTATAGCCGCTTGCAAATACAGCATATCCGTCCGTTAGCGTGCAGTTAAACGATTCCCGATAAAACACACCGAGCTTTGCCTTATCGAGCAGATATAGCGATGATTCGGGGATGCTGTTCACATCATCGTGCAGTTCATTTTCAATAATAAACTGACCGAGCTGCTCGTCGGTGCGGATATTGGAAGCGATCATAATTTCCTCGTATCCGTAGGTGCAGTTGATGAGGTCTTTCATACTGAGAAGGTCATCCGTGGGATTTCCAAGCACCGTTGCTACTACGGTGCGGAAAATGGCCAGTTCGCTGTCATCCATCTGTGCCAGCCGTTTGGCAAAGAAATTCAGCTCGTCGATGGTCGGCGAGTCCATGCGGTCATCCGACAGAGCCGGCCAAACGGAGCAATCAATTACGCTGATGCTTCTGAAAGTATCGTTTTGACCAATCATTCGCGCCTGTTGCATAGCATCCCTGATCTCATGCTCTGCGGCAGGCAGTTCCAGCATTGCGTAAAAATAGCCGTCGCCGAGGGGATTCTCATGGGACAGCTCTATGGTTAGTGTTTTTTCTTTCACGGTAGTTCTCACCGTCCATTCGTGATGTGGTATTGCTCATCGAGCTGCTTGAGTCGCCGCCCGATAGCGGAAATGACAGGTACGCTCACCGCATTACCTGCCATTTTATACAGGTGACTATCCTTTAGTCCTGTCGCCTGTGCCTTTTTGAATTGCTCATCCGTGAAGCCCTGGAGTCGCCAGCACTCGATGGGCATGAGCTTTCGAATGCGCCCTTTGTGCCATACGCCGTGCCTGTCCTGTGCGGTGATGGTGAACATCGGTTCGTCGGGTTCTTTCACGCGCCGCCCTTGTTGACGCACGGTTTCTCGGTCGGGGGTAAGGACGGCTCTCGGCTTGTCCTCGGCCACCATAACGCCGGAGTGTTCTCCACGGTGGTTGCTGATGCCCGAATCCTGCCTTGCGGTGATGCATCTTGCGTGGTCGGTAATGACGGGATCGGGGTTCATATCTATGAAGTACAATCCTGTTTTACCGCCCCAACCGCCCGATCCTGCACATTGGGTACAGGCTATTCCGTCTGCGTTATAGACCCGCTGTCCTTGCGGTCCGGCGATAATCTGCTTGAGATCTTGCGCATTGCCGCAGGCGAGAGGAAATATTTGTCCGGCACATCTTGGATCAAGATATCCGACAATATACAATCGCCGCCGTTGC
>CAZMAZ010000126.1:0-2883 GCA_964564255.1 uncultured Clostridium sp.
CAGGAGGAAAAAGATGTGCCGAAGATGTGCCGCCGAATAAATCAGTGTTTCCTTAAATTTACACTCAAGTCAAAAATGATTGCAAAAAGCCAAAATATTGTCGGCTTTGCAAAATGCCCTTGCAAGCAAGCATTTTTGCTTCACGGTGTAATATTCATTTCGCTCATTTTCCTGCGAATGGCTTCATATGCATTCTCGGGTGCGGTAAGGTCAAACACCACCGATTCAAACGGACAAATGCCGTCTCCTTGACGGTTGATAATATTCTCAACGCATTTGTCGTATTCGCTTGCAATACCATGCTCGGTCAGCACCTGTAGTGCCGCACGACTGATCACCTGTGCATACACGGCTTTGACGCCGAGCAATACATAAAGAAACGCCGTTGCTTTTCCCACCACTTTATCTGCGGCAGAAAATCCGTTGAAGGGTTTCTTGCTCTCTATCCAGGAAACCAGCGGTGCTACACCGCGACGTACAGACATACAAATATCTTCCCCTCTGCACATGACGCAGGTATATTCGTTTGCGATCAATTCCGCCTTTGCTTTACTTAGATCATTCATTTTTTATTTTCTCCGCTTTCTGTAATTCTTTTCTTATGTCGCAATGATTATCGTTTGCATCAAATCACGGGTGCCATATTACATTTTTCGTTTATTGCAACCGTGCAATTTTTTCGAAACGGTCCGCGTTAAAGCGCCTCTTGTTTTGTATAATACTGTGCCTGGGCGTGCCATAGTTCAAAATATTTACCGTCTTCCTCCGCAACCAATTCGCTATGTGTCCCTTGCTGAATCACAGACCCCTCATGAAATACAGCAATCTCATCGCAAAATTTACAAGAAGACAGGCGGTGCGAGATATAGATAGCGGTTTTGTCTCCTGCAATCCCATCAAGCTTTCCGTAGATTTCGGCTTCGGCAATCGGGTCAAGCGCCGCCGTAGGCTCATCAAGGATAATAAACGGAGCATCCTTATAAAGGGCTCTGGCAATGGCGATTTTCTGTGCTTCGCCACCCGAAACGTCAACGCCGTTTTTGTTGTAATCTTTGTACAGATAGGTTTCCGTGCCATCCTTCGTTTCTGCAAGCCTGTCAGAGAAGCCCGCTTTTTCAAGGCAGTCAATGACAAGTTCTTTATCGTAATCAATCTTACCGGCTACATTCTCACCGAGCTTCAAACTGAGCAGCTTGAAGTCTTGGAATACCACGGAGAAGATGTCCATGTATTCCCGATAATTGTACTTGCGAATATCAATACCGTTGAGCAGAATTTCCCCTTCGGTGGGATCGTAGAGACGGCACAGCAATTTGATAAAGGTGGTTTTACCCGAACCGTTCATTCCGACAACCGCAAGACGTTTGCCAATTTCAAATTTCATGTTGACGTTGCGGAGTGCGTAAGTTTCGCTGCCGGGATATTTAAAAGACACATTACAAAACTCCACCTGATAGTTTCTGTCTCGGCGCTTTTCGACGGTAAGGCTGCCTTGATACATATTGTCGGGAATATCAAGATATTCAAAGGTCAATTCAAGAAACGACGTGTTGTTGCGCATCAAACCGATACTTGATACAAGGCTTGACATACCGCTCGACACCTTTGTAATGGCGGCCACATACTGCGTTACCAAGCCGAGACCGAACGCCCCCGCCAACGCCTTGAGGCATACAAACGCATACACAATTCCCGCAAAAATGACCGAAACCGCAGCACCGGCTGCGCTGTATAACCCAATCGCCCCTCGTGCAAAATGTGCAAACAAGCCGTCGGAAGTGAAGGTGCCTTTTTTGTTGCAATTATAACGTTCACAAATCTTATCCTGACGATAGATTCTCACATCGGTTGCAAGCGCGCTGTAATATCCGAGCCAGCCGAAAAAGCTGAACAGGCGGTTTCCGAGATTGTGGGCATCGGCGTGTTTTGCAAAATAGCTGTCGGCCTTATTGCTAAGCATCGGGGCGGCAAAGGTGACCGCCAGCATGAGGGCAATCACACCGAGGACAATCGCGGGATGATTCAAAACGGTCAAACTTCCCGCATCCGCGGGGACTTGAATAACGAATAGCGAAACGGTAAGAGCCAGACCGCCGAGAACGATAAGAACGGAGGAGCATAGTTTTTCGTAACACACAACGACTCTGCCAAGCCCCCAACCGCCGCCGTTGAAGTTCTGGCGGATAGTGGAAAGCATTTCGGACATATGCGTATCATCGAGATTGGCGTAATCGGTATCCAGCATCTTTTCCGAAACGATATGCTCAATTTTAAGCCACTCGCCCGCGCTTTGGGTCGCTTTCCACTTGTTCAGGAGTGCCGTGCCCAACGCGATCACCGCCGCGGAAGTCAGCGTCACGACAACAAGAAATTGAAGCCGTTTCGCATCTGCGTTGCCGGCAAGCTCATCGATCACAAGTGCGGAGAGAAAAATACCAACATAGGGCGTAAGAGCATTCCATATCACGCTCAACAAATGAGAAATAACCATTTGGGGATAGTGCTTATAAATCAGCTTGAATGCCCGATTGTTTGCCTGAAACGCTCTGTTTAAGGTCACTTTGCTATCAGTTTTCTTCATGTTCACCCTCTCCTTCCTTATAATATTTACTCTGAACCTCAAATAGCTCTGCATATTTCCCACCGGCTTTCAAGAGTTCGTCATGTGTTCCTTCTTCGCCGATGCCGCCATCCACGATCATAATAATGCGGTCGCAAAAGCGAGTAGATGCAAGACGGTGAGAGATATAGATAGAAGATTTCCCGCTTGTTATTTCGTGATATTTTTGATACATTTCCGACTCTGCGATAGGGTCAAGTGCTGCTGTCGGTTCGTCAAGGACGATGAAGGGCGCGTTTTTGTAAAGCGCACGGGCAAGCATC
>CAZMAZ010000126.1:2983-5369 GCA_964564255.1 uncultured Clostridium sp.
TGCCGCCATGCTTTTTGCATACAGCTCGTTGAGCCAAGGACGCAACCCGAAAATGCGAATATCCTTGGCAAGCGTCACATCGCCGAAACGGCGGTCAAGATAAAAAATTTGTGTGTCATATTCGGATTCTTCCTCACGGTGACGGTATCCCCAACCGTTCAAACGATTGCTTACAAGATAGGAGATGATTGTCGTAGCGAGGATTACAACCAACAAAAACGGCTGAACGGAGGACATCAGAACCACATAAAACACAAAGCCAATCATATTCGCTGTCAAATCCGTCAATGTCGTCCAAATAGCTTCTGTAGCGCAGTCGTTTGAACTGACCGTTCCCTGCACCTTGCCTTTCAGCGTTTTAAATCTCTCGTCATTGATATTCTGATAAGATGTCGTCGCCACTTTTCGGTTCAGTAAATTGATAATTTCACAGCGAACGCTGATTCTTCCATACAAAGTATTTGCATTGATATATGCAGATGCCGCCGAAACAACCATCAACGCAACGACGAATATCACTATCGTCAAGATTAGCTCCGTAACCGAAGCCCGTCGTTCCACCGCAGAAAGTATTGTGGGGGAAACATACAGATTGATAAGGTTAAGGGCAACGGCAAAGAGTGCAGATAGCAAGCTGAGCACAATAACCTTTTTCTCTCCCGAAGTCCACGCAAGTTTTATCATGTATCGGGCGTTTTGCGCCATGTTGTATTTGGGCTTGGAATCTTTTTCTTTTTTCGCTTTTTCTTTTGTCACGAAAAACCACCATCCTTCCTGCACTTATGATAACACAAAAATTCGTCCCCGGATAATTCTGGGGACGAATTGTCATTTCCGGGTGATGAAATGCACATAGCACCGCAAATTTTACACCTGCGGAAGCAGGATTTCGGTTGTAAACGCTCCGTCCTCACTATTGCGGCTGATATATCCGTCCAGCCGTTCCACAATTGCATCGATACGGACAAGACCAAAACCGTGACCCTCGCCTTTTGTGCTACGGAAAAGTTTGCCCTCTTTCTGCATTTTCTTGCCGGCAGTAAAGTTGGTAAAAGAGATATAAAGTTGCGTCCCTTTCATGTCCATATATACGCGAATGACCCTCTGCTCCGGTGGCAGTTTTTCGCTGGCTTCAATGGCATTGTCAAAAAGATTGCCAATGATGCAGCACAGGTCGAGCTCCGAAGATTTTAACTTTACGGGAATATGTGCGTCCGCTACGACCCGGATCTCTTTTGCTTTGGCAAGAGAGATTTTGGAGTTTAAAATCGCATCGGTTATGGGATTGCCGGTTTTGATGACCGTGTCTACAGTGGTCAAATCTTTATCTAACAGGTCAAGATAATCCTTGATGGCGTCCAAATCGCCGTTAGCTGCATAGGCTTTCATAGTCTGAATGTGATTGCGGTAATCATGCCGCCATCCTCGGATCTGACGATACATGTTGTCAACTTCCCGATAATGCGTTTCAATCAATTCGTGCTGATAGGAAGCAATTTGCTTTTCTATTCTTTTTGAAGACAATCCCATACACCTTACCTCATGTTGATAATTGCGCGGTTAATCCCGTCATACGCTCCCCGTGGGAGAGGAATGGTCGTTCCGTCGCTCAGTTTAATTTCCGTCTTGGTCACACGGCTGATCCGGGTCAGGTTGACTATACACGAACGTCCCACCCGATAGAATCGATCGTCAAACTGTTTTTCAAGCTCTCCCAATGTCATTTTTATCGTAATGTCGGACAATGCGTGAACCGTCACATAATTGCCGAATACGTCCGCATAGCGAATTTGATAAATCGGTACCCGCGCCATTTCGCCGCCAATTTCAAAATATAAAACCTTTTCGTTCTTGGAAAGTTTCTCTGCGGCGCGGTCGAGCACCGCGCAAAGCTTTTCTTCCTTAACCGGTTTCATCAGATAATGGAGCGCCGCAACTTCATATCCTTCCGAAATGTAATCGGAGTAGCCTGTGATAAAAACAATTTGAACGGTCTGATTCTCTCGCCGTATCTCTTTTGCCATTGTGACACCGTCCATTGTTCCCATTTCAATATCCAGAAGCAAAATATCATAGTCACTTTCTTCCGCATAGCGGAACAAAAAATTCTCGGCAGAAGTAAAGGTATCGGTGTGTACCGTATGACCAGCAGAATTTGCCCAAGCGCAAACCATATTCAAAATATACTGCCTGTCCATAGCACAGTCATCGCAAATTGCAATTTTGTACCTCATGTTTTCACCGCCCTTATTGCTTACTCTTTATATACAAAACCCACAATCTCACCAAAAAGATTCATTCTGCACCCTTTGCTTGCGGCGAGATAGATGCTTTCACCGGGTATAATATCATATAATGCCGCCTTTGTCAAGAGTATTTTGAAAAA
>CAZMAZ010000127.1:0-5325 GCA_964564255.1 uncultured Clostridium sp.
ATAGTACAAAGGAGTCAATCATTATGAAAAAGCCGAAATCCGCCAAAAAAATCGTCCTCATTGTTCTTCTCAGCATCCTTGCCGTTATTGTTGTATTCGTCGGCATCTTCGCCATTGTCTATGCAAGCCGTTTTGCAACCATGTCAACCATTGAACCGGTCACGGATTACGACGACGGTCTCAACTTGTACCGCATGAATGTCGAATACGATTACAGTCTTGACGATATTATCGACCGCGGCATCACCGACACGCAATCCTTTATCGACGCCGTTGTCAGCGAGGCTTTGCCGCTGTTGCCGGTCAAAATCAAGGCGCCCGATTTCAGCTGCAGCGCTTTTGGCATAACCTTGACCGACGGCGACAATGTTATGGGAAGAAACTATGACTTCCGCTACGATACCTCTGCTATGCTGGTTTACTGTACCCCCGAGGACGGATATGCATCGGTTGCTTTTGCCGCGCTGGACAATATCAGCGTCAGTGCTGCGGATGCAAATCTCAAATCCAAGATTGCCTGCCTGACCGCTCCCTTTATCTGCCTTGACGGCATGAACGAAAAGGGCGTATCCATTGCCGTACTCACATTGGACAGCGAGCCGACCGCGCAGGATACCGACAAGCCCAACATCAGCACAACCCTTGCCATCCGTTTGGTGCTGGACAAAGCCGCATCGACAGAGGAAGCGGTTGCTCTGCTCAAGCAATACGACATGATTGCAAGCTCCGGCAGAGATTACCATTTCTATATCAACGACGCCTCGGGAGACGGCAGAATTGTGGAATGGGACTGCCACAGCGAAACGCGCGAATTGGTTGCGACACCGGTTCGCACGGCAACCAATTTCTTTGCCATCTATGCCGACAAGGTGACCGAATCCCCGGATAACGGCATTTACGGACACGGCAAGGACCGTTACAACAAGATAGAAGCCGTTTTTGACGGCGTCGACGGCACCTTTACCCACGACACCGCATGGGAAGCGCTTGTTGCGGCTTCGCAGATTCCGAACGAAAAAGAATTGACCAGCAACACGCAATGGTCTATTGTATTCAACAACACCGACAAAACACTTGAATTTACCCTGCACAGAAAATGGGGTGACATTGCATCCTACGATCTTACCACCAACACGGTAACCTTCAAAGCTGCCGAATAAGCGCACGGAGGGTATTTTGATGAAAAAATCATTTCTTATCAAGACCCTGTGTCTCTTCCTTGTCGCCGTATTTGTTTGCGGCACCGCAGCCGGGTGTGCCACTCACGGTGAGGCGGAAATTGTAGCAGATGTATCTTCTGTTCCCGCCATGCAGCAAGAGGTCAGTATCTCCTTCAGGGCAGTCAACGCTTCCTTCAGCAAAAAAATCACCGCCGAGCATATATCGCTGTCGGGTGCGTTTGAGGGCATGGACCTAAAGGTCGAAAGAACCGCCAAGGATACCGCGGTTATTACCCTTTCGGGGGATATGCAGCCCGATTCCCTTTACGGTACCTATTTGTACGGCTATGTGTCCTTCAATGAAGGCGCCTTCTCCGAAAAGGACCTGACCCTGAGCTCTGCCATATATGTGGTTTCTCCGAACTGCTATATTGATCCGGCATCTCTTACCTATCGGGACAACACCCTCTCCGGTGTTATCAGCATCTCGGGCTATCAGCTTGCGACGGCTGCCAATCCCGACGATATTACCGTAGACGGGAAAGCGGTCGCCGCCGCCGAAATGCGTGACGGTGCCATTGCCTTTTCGGTCAAAACAGCCGCTTCGGACATTGACGCGGCGGTGGCTGAGCTGGACGGCAAAGAATTTGTCGTAAAAAGCACCGCACTCAATGCCAAAAGCGACTACACATTTTCAAGATGCTTTTCCAAGGCTACTTTCTTCTGTAACGGTTGTTCCGTTGAATACCTCGACCAAAACACAGCCCGCGTTGCCTTTTCGCTTATGACGGTCGGCGGCAGCTTTGCAAGCACCCTCGGGACGCAGGATATTATGCTCGCGGGCGAGCTTGCCGATGCCACCGTCGAATCGGTTACGGCTTCGGGCAACACGGCAAGCCTGACGCTCTCCTTCCCCGCATCGCTTTTTGACGGATATGACGGATACCCGAGCGTTCTGATAAGCCTGGGTGCGGGCAGCTTGGTCAACGATTGGGGCACGCAAAGCACGGAGGCGCAATCCTTCTATTGCCGTACCGAAGCACGACAGAGTCTTGGTTCGACCTCCGATGATTTTGCCGCCGCCGCCAACTTCTGCAATAAGGTTTCGTCCTCGCCTCTGGCTATGGGGCTGTCGGCACTTTGCCCGGAAGCGGGACTGGCAATTTCGATGGTGACAGGCTCTGTCAGTGCGGCATATGACCTTTGCAAGCTGATCGGCGTGGTCGATGAAGGCGAATCCGATCTGGAAATCATTTGCCGTCAGTTTGATGCCATTGCGGCACAGCTCTCCGAGCAAAACAACAAGCTCAATCAAATATTGGACCTTCTCAAGGAGCAGCAGCTCAACACACTGCGTGACCAGACCTACGAATTTACGGCACAGATCCTTGCGCTGGAAGCCTATGCGACCGAAATATCCAATTATATAAAGTGCGCCGCCAACGACCCGACCCTGTTAAATTCCGCGGGAAGCGACCCCGATCTGCAAATAGTAAAGGTCCCGGAAAAATCTCTCGGCGATATTTCTCAAAAATTGCTGGAAGCATATACAAGCTCCCTGTCGGATTCCGCAAATACAAGCGTTACCGACCGGCAACTGATGGCAGGTCTTACAGAAGAGGAGCAAAACACCGTAAAAGAATGGCAAGCCTATTACGAAAACCTGCTGAAAAACATCCAGGTGCGGGCGCAGGTGAAAAATTCGGGCTATGCCGGTTACGAGGAAACGCTGAACAAGCTCAAAACCAAGTTCAGAGAAATTTGCATCGGCATCAAGGCGAACGGCGGCAATTACTTCCTCAAATACGATGAGCTTTGCGCAAGCATCTATTTGTTTGACGTTACCTCCCTGTCCGCGCGCAGAGTCTACCGCGCAACGGCAAAAGCGGCGATCGACCATGCCATGACGCTGTTTATGCAGACCTGCAGTATCAACGAAACCGACGTAGAGCTTGAAAATTTAGTGACTCTCTACTACAATCCCGCCGTCAGCATTATAAACGGCAGCACGGTCAAGCGCGATTATTTTGATTACAACGATTTTGTCTCGGGGCTTATTACCTTCTATCCGCAGACAGTCCCCCAAATCCATTGCAAATACGTAAAAGTATCCGCCGAGTTTGGGTTTGACAATGTGTATAACACAAGCGACACCAAGGACGTACAAAAGAAAGTGGAGAAATACTTTAACAATTTGAAGAAGCTTCTCTTTGCCAATACGCTGGATTCGTCGGAAGCGGAAAAAACAAAGTCAAGACTGCGCAAGCTCGGCTATCAAAACTTCTCAAATATTGACGACTGCATGGGCTGTGAAGTAAATACCATCGCCAATGAATTGGGATTTGCAACCACAAACGGCGGCAGTCCCTGCGTATATCTTGCCGATTACGATTCGGTAACCGTCAATTGGAAGGATGTAAACGACGGCAGTGTGCTTTCGCAAAAGAAGATGGAAATCACCTTCAATAAGGCAACGCTGTACAATATCAACACCGGCGAAAAACTCACCGCGGATTCTTATACAATGAGCTATGACGACAGAACCTGGGATAATGTTTATATCCTCTTTATGTCATCCACGCATAAGTTGGGTAAGAAGTAAGAGAACGGTGATAAAAGTTTGCCTTTCCGCGATTTTTGTGTTATAACCGCACAACGCAAATATCAATCCAAAACATCGAAAAAAGCACAGCCCTACCGTTACGGCAGAGCTGTGCTTTTGTATTCGGTTCCCTTTTTGAGCAGATCCAAATAGGCGGTATAAGCGAATGTTTTACTTCTCGACTCACTTTTACTTTCTTCAAGAATGCCGAAATTGCAGAGATTTTTGATTGCTGTTGCTACCGTGTTATAGCTGAGTCCGAGGGAATCCGCGGTCTTTTGTGTTTCGATAATCGGATTCTGCTCGATATAATCAAAAAGTTTCGCCGTGTTGGTTCTCGTTCTGCCAAGCGTATCCAGTTTCGCATGGTTTTTCTCGTGGAGCTTATGCAGGGCGTTTACGGTAATAATCGCATCCTCTGCCGACTCCGCCACGGCACGCAGGAAAAATTTAATCCATTGTTCGTAGTTTCCTTTGCTTCTGACCTCGGTCATTCTATCGTAATACTCAATTCGATTGCTCTTCAGAAAGTAAGAAATATAGAGTGCGGGTGAGGTAAGAACCTTCTTCTCCATCAAAAACAGCGTGATCAAGAGTCTCCCGACACGACCGTTCCCGTCAAGAAAAGGGTGTATGGTTTCAAACTGATAGTGAATCAGTGCTGCTTGAATCAGAACGTCAAGCGTATCGTCCGAATTCATATATTTTTCAAGGTCGGACATACATTCCACCGTGTCGGTCGGATTCGGCGGAATGTACCTTGCATTTTTCAGCGTGCTCCCCTTTCCGCCGATCCAGTTTTGAGAGCTTTTGAACTCTCCGGGGCACTTCTCCTCTCCTCTGCTGCCCTTCATGAGAACGGCATGCGTTTCTCTGATCAGCCGATTGCATAGCGGGAGTGTATGAAGCCTTTCAAGCGCAAATTCCGTTGCCCTGATATAGTTGACAACATCGGACACGTCCTGATTTGCGTTTTTGTCTATCATAGGATCCAGAATGTCTTCCAGTGTCGCCTGTGTTCCTTCTATTTGCGAGGACATGAGGGCTTCTTTTCTCACATACATTGAAGTGAAGAGTTTGATGCTCGGAATATGGGCTGAAATGCTTTCCAATGCATAAAGCTGTTTGTTTGCATCAACAAGCAAAGATACCATTTCTTCATCAATCACGATTTCGGGCGGAAGCGCAGAAGGCAGAAATGATTTATATGCGGCTTCCCCCGAAAGGTTGGAAACAAATTTCCCGGCTTTATTCACGGTATCACCTCCAAATTGAAATTTCCGTTACTATTATACGTCAATTATTTCAATTTGTCAATACAAATTGAAATAATAAAACAAAAAGATGTCATTTCATTTCAATTTAGTGCCCTAAATTGAAATAGCGTGCACCGAATTTCGACGAAATTTCAAGTTCACGGAGTGAAGCAAGAGGGGCGAGGAGTGAGAGGTGAGAGGTGAGAGGTGAGAGATAAAAATTCTCGGGAGACATGCTCCCGAGAATTTTTATGGACCATAGGGGGATCGAACCCCTGACCTCCAGATTGCGAACCTGGCGCTCTCC
>CAZMAZ010000128.1:0-5316 GCA_964564255.1 uncultured Clostridium sp.
TGCAAAGATTGCGCGCGCAGAGCGCGGAAAGGGGGAGACAATGCGAAACCGAATCGGTTTTGTAATTTTCGGCGGCGCCGATCCATGTCCAAAACAGCAAGGGCAAAAACCGAATCGAAGCGGAAGAGATGCCGTACGGTATCTTGCTTGTTTGCTTTTGAGCGTTTGCCTTTGCGCGGGAGGCGCCTGCTCGGGCAAAGAGGAAGAAAGGAGGGAAGAGCGAACGACGGTACTTTCGGAGCAAAGCGAGGACTGCGGCACGGTACTGCCGGATACGCAGGCGCCGCCTTATGAGGAGTCGGGTGAGCTTACAACAGAGATACCGTTCGGCGAACTGCATCCGATGCCCTTTTTCTGACGGTTATTTTACGGCTTGGTCAATCACACTTCGGTATGCGTCCGTGCGTGTATTTGGGTTTGGGCGATAGGCGCAAATAAAATTGTCGATTGTTTCTTTGAAGGGCTGCACCGACTGAATTCGCTGATTGGAGCCGCAGTCATAGCGATAATAGGTGCGCCCCTTTTTCCCACTGCCGCACAGGAAGGTGTGACCGGGTCTGCCCTGTGCATCCGGATTTACGAGCACGACATCCCCCGGCTGCAGATCGTCGGGGTCCGTAATCTTTTCAAATTCGTATTTTTCGCAGAAGGCGGCGATATTCCAAACCGTAACGCCCTGCGTGCGCGGTTGATCGGTATAGCCGAGATTGTAGAGCACCCAACAAACCAACCTGTCACAGCTGACCTTTTTCGCTTTATGATTGATGGCGGGATTGACCGGGGCATCCCCGTAAACAAACTCATTTTCGCGGCAGTAATCGGTAATGCGTTTTGCTTCGCGCAAAATGTCGCATTGCAACTCCGTGTACGGCAAATACACGGTATTGCCCTGTTCATCAAACACGCGGTACCCGTATTGCTTATTCTTTTCCGCCAGGGAGATGGCGGTTTTGAGATTGTCCTTGACACCGCGAAGCGGTTCTTCGTCATCCCGCCATTCGGTTTTGACATAATAGAGGTGCGCGACCGTTTCTTCTGCGGTTGTGAGCTCTTCGGTTGTTTCGGTTTGGTCTGCGGATTCGGAATCCTGTGCGGTGGTTTCGACAGGCGTTTCCGGGTCGTCTGTTTTTAAGCAGGCGGAGAAATTGCAGACAAAAGCCAAAAGCGTCAAAAGCAGGCAAAGGAATCGACGGGTGTGGAAGGAAAGAGCATGTTTCATAAGAGGTTCCGTCCTTATTTGAGAAGATTTGAGAAAAAGGAAAGCATTTGGATGGCAAATGCCTTGCAAAAACAGGGCAGGGCATTGCCAGGATTGCTCCGAAATGATTATAACATGCTCTCCGGAAAATGTCAAGGTGCCCGTACAATTCTTTGCAAACGGTATCGAAAAAACTTGACAAATCGTTCTTTTTCGAGTATACTGTATGAGAAGAGAATTAAAGAGAATTAAAAAGAGAATATCATGTAAAAAGCAGGAGGGAAACAAAAATGAAAAAATTGTTGATTGTGGTGGACATGCAAAAGGATTTTGTCGACGGCGCGCTGGGGAGTGAGGATGCAAAGCGGATTGTTCCCGCAGTGGCGGCGCACATTCGTTCCTTTGACGGGGACATTGTTTGTACGTTGGACACGCACGGAGAGGATTACATGCAAACGGTAGAGGGACAAAAGCTGCCGGTCGCGCACTGTATGCGCGGAAGCGAAGGGTGGCATCTGACGCCTTTGGTAGAAACGGCGCTCGGCGAATGCAGCGCGCATGTTTTGCCGGCGATAGAGAAAGAAACCTTCGGCTCGTGCACGCTTTTGCATCTTTTGCGGGAAAATCATTACGAAGAGCTTCTTTTTGTGGGGCTTTGCACCGATATTTGCGTGATTTCCAATGTAATGCTTGCCAAGGCGGCATGCCCCAACGCACGGATTGTCGTTTGCGCGGATGCATGTGCCGGTGTTACGCCGGAAAGTCACCTGACCGCACTGCGGGCGATGCATGCCTGCCATATTGAAATTGAGGGAAGCACATGGGAACGAAAGGAGGCGCGGTGATGCATCCGAAAACCTTGCAGGCAATCAGTGAGTTCATTTTTGTGTCGGACGAGCCCATGCTGTCGGATGTGATTATGATTCCGGGGTGCTCCTCTCCCGAGGTTGCGGAGCTTGCCGCAGGTCTTTGGAAGGCAGGTTACTCTCCTCTTGTTGTGCCGACGGGGAAATACAGCATCAAGCGCGGTTCTTTCCGCCCGCCGACCGTAAAACGCGAGCTCTATCCCGGTCCGTATCGGACGGAGTGCGAGTTTTTCACCGACGTATTGCGCCGCAACGGGGTGCCGGAAAGCGCTATCTTGGGAGAGGATTGCTCCACCTATACGCGTGAAAATGCCGTTTTTGCCGCGCATCTGTTGCATTCGCGCGGAATTTGCGTTCGCCGAGCGATTTTGTGCACAAAGGCGTATCATGCACGACGCTGTCAGATGTACTTTGCAGAGGCGTTTCCGCAAGCGGAATTGCTGGTCTGTACGGTAGATACGCTGGGAATCGGAAAGGATACCTGGCATCATACGGCGCTTGGCGTTGAATGCGTCATGGGAGAACTGGAACGGTGCGGCTCGCAGTTTGTCGAATCGTTTGCGGCGGAAGCGGAAGCCTTTTCGGAGTCGCCGATGTAAAGATTGAATAAATAGCTCAAATTTTGCAAGAAGTGGCATGCTCGACTTGCATGATTTGGGCTATTTTTTGAAAAAAATCGAAAATAATCGAAAATTTTGCATAAAACCACTTGACAGATTATGCAAAAACGAGTATAATAGACCCCAACACACAACCAAAGCAAAGGTCGAAGGGAGGCATTGATATGAACCAATATGACCGTATTTATAATTTTTCTGCGGGTCCCTCTATGCTGCCGTTGTCCGTGCTTGCGCGCGCGGCGGAAGAAATGATGAATTGGCACGGCTCGGGGATGTCGGTGATGGAAATGAGCCATCGCTCCAAGGAATATGAAGCAATCATTACAAAAGCCGAAGCGGATTTACGCAAGCTGATGGCGATACCTGACCGCTATCACGTGTTGTTTTTGCAAGGAGGTGCGTCGACGCAATTTGCTGCCGTACCGCTTAATCTGATGGGCAGAAGCAAACACGCGACCGCAGATTACATGGTATCCGGGCAGTTTTCGGAAAAAGCCTTCCGAGAGGCGCAAAAGCTCGGGTTTGACGTCAGCTGCATTGCAAGCACAAAGCAGGATTGCTTTTCGCATGTTCCCGCTTTTTCGCGTGCGCTTTTGCACGAGGATGCGGCATATTTGCATATTTGCCTGAACAATACAATTTACGGCACCAAATATCCGACCGTTCCGGACACGGGAGAAATTCCGCTGGTTGCGGATTTGTCTTCCTGCATTTTGTCCGAGCCTGTTGATGTCAATGCGTTTGGCGTCATTTATGCGGGAGCGCAAAAAAATATGGCACCGGCGGGAATGACACTTGTGATTGTGCGCAAGGACTTGCTGGAATATGCCGATCCGAAAATGCCCACCATGCTAAACTGGAAGGTGATGGCAGAAAACGGGTCAATGTACAATACGCCGCCTTGCTATACCATTTATATCGCGGGACTGGTGTATGAGTGGTTGCTTGCAAACGGCGGCTTGGAGGCGATGGCGGAACGAAACCGCAAAAAAGCGGGGATTTTGTATGAGTATCTTGACGGGCAGACCTATTACACGGCACCCGTGGAGCCGACATCGCGCTCCCTGATGAATGTAACATTTGTGACGGGAGATGCGGAGCTGGATCGCAAATTTGCGGCAGAGGCGGCGGCAGAGGGACTGAAAAATCTGAAGGGGCACCGTTCGGTTGGCGGCATGCGTGCTTCGATTTATAATGCGATGCCGGAAGAGGGCGTTTTGGCACTGGTTGATTTTATGGAACGCTTTGCGGCACAAAATCCGAAAAAAGGGGGAGAAGGGAAATGAGCATAAAAACAATTGCACTGCTAAATCCTGTTTCATCGGTCGGACTTGCGCGGTTTGACAGGTCTCTTTACCGTGTTTCGGACGGTGAGGATGCGCTTGCGGCGGCGGACGGGATTCTGGTTCGCTCCGCCGGCATGCAGGAAATGACCTTCCCGCGTTCCTTGCTTTGCATTGCACGTGCGGGAGCGGGTGTGAATAACATTCCGATTGAGCGCTGTGCGGAGGCGGGCATTGTCGTGTTCAATACCCCGGGCGCCAATGCAAACGGCGTTGCCGAGTTGACCGTTTGCGCGCTTTATCTTGCCGCCCGCCGTGTCGCGGACGGTATCGAATGGGCAAAGGGCTTGCGTGAAGAGGTTGCGCGCACGGTCGAAAAAGGAAAAGGGCAATTTTCGGGCGTCGAAGCGGCGGGCAAAACGCTGGGCGTGATTGGTCTGGGGGCAATCGGTGGCATTGTTGCCAACCGAGCGGTGCATTTGCAGATGCAGGTGATTGGGTGCGATCCGTTTTTGTCGGTTGATGCGGCATGGAATTTGGATCACCGTATTCGACGGGTCGCCACCTTTGACCGGGTGTACGAGGAAGCGGATTATATTACCCTGCATGTTCCTGCAACCAAGGAAACAAAGCACATGATCAATGCGGAGGCGTTGGCAAAAATGAAGGACGGCGTTCGCCTGCTCAATTTTTCGCGAGCGGATTTGGTGGATGCGTCGGCGTTGCGGGCGGCACTGGCAAGCGGCAAAGTCGCTGCCTATGTGACCGATTTTCCGACAGAAGAATTGCAGGGCGTGGCAGGGGTGACCGCTATTCCGCATCTGGGGGCATCGACTGCCGAATCCGAAGACCGCTGTGCTGTCATGGCGGCACAGGAAATGATTGATTATTTGGAAAACGGCAATATTACAAACAGTGTCAACTATCCGTCGGTCAGTATGCCGCGCGACGGCAACCCGCGCATTTGTATTTTGCATCGCAATGTTCCCAACATGCTGTCGGGAATTACCGCGCTTATATCTGCCGGCGGTGCCAACATTGAAAATATGACCAACAAATCGCGCGGCGAGTACGCATACACGCTGCTGGATATTTCCGAAGCCTTGCCCGCGTGTACGCTTTCAGCGATTCGGGCGCAGGCGGGTGTGATTCGCGTCAGGATGATTTGAGCGTGCTTTGATAATAAAACATCGGCGCATAAAAGCATTGGGAAATCTTTGTTGCTTTTGTGCGCCGTCTTTTCGTTTTTACAATTAAATTTTGTGAAAAAGTACGAATTTCTGTATTGACAATCAACAAAAAATATGTTATTATATAGATGACAAATTGTTACAAAGGAATTTGCACAA
>CAZMAZ010000129.1:0-5249 GCA_964564255.1 uncultured Clostridium sp.
TTCGGGCAGGCGGACAGGGTCGTCCGCCCCCACGGAACAAAAAACGTCCACCTGCCGCAAGCGGCAGGCGGACACAAGTGCAAATCAATTTTCCTTCTTCTGCTCAAAGGTTCGGCAAGCGGTATCGCCGCAACCGGTTGCATAGGACGGTCCCACGGTAATCTGTCCCGCCGTACAGCTGTAAGCATCTTTATGATACACGCAGTTTTTGACGTCGCAACGAATGCCTCTGATCGCGTGATCAATCCGGCATCCGCAATCGCCGTTTTGCTCTGTGCACCGATCTGTGTTTTGCGTTTTGTTCTGTTCCATGTTATTTCATCTCCTTCTTTTCGGATACCATCATTATGCCCGCCTCCGCTTTTTTTATGCATGCGCGGCAAGAAAGGAGCTTCCGCATTTGGCAATTTTTACAATCGCAGATTTACATCTGTCCAAAAATCAAAAAACCGACAAATCCATGGAAAAATTCGGTCTGCACTGGGTGGATTACATGGACAGGCTGGAAAAAAACTGGCGTGCCGTCGTGTCCGAGGAGGACTATGTCATCTGCCCCGGGGATATTTCCTGGGCAATGACCCTGGAAGAGGCAAAGGAAGATTTGGCTTTTTTGCATGCGCTTCCCGGAAAAAAGCTGATTGGCAAGGGCAATCATGATTTTTGGTGGTCGACCAACACCAAGCTGACGCGTTTCTTTGCCGAATCCGGGTTTGATTCCCTGCAGGTTCTGCACAATAACGCCTATTTGCTCCCCGAAGCGGTCATTTGCGGCGCGCGCGGGTGGTTTCTGGACCGCAGTATGCAGAATACGGTCGCCGAGACCGATTTTGATAAAATTTCCGCCCGAGAGGTCGGCAGAATGGAAATCAGCCTTTCGCTTGCCGCCGAACTGCGCGAGCGTCACGAGCGTGAAACCGGAACGCGTCTGCCGCTTCTTGCCTTTCTGCACTTCCCTCCCGTTTGGGCGGAGTTTTCCTGCGAGCCGCTTCTCTCCCTGATGCGCGCCTATGACGTGCAAATTTGCGCCTTCGGGCATGTCCATAACCTTTCCGTGCTTCCTGCCGCGCTGCAGGCTGCCGCGCCCCCGCAAATGCTCTTTTGTGCCGCGGATTATCTGCAATTTTTGCCCAAGCGCATTCTTTAGTCTCGCGGGGTGATACGACAACACGGTGCTATTGCAAGTGCTATTGCACGGTGCGACAGCACGGTGCGGCAGCACGAGTAATGCATTTTTTCGCGATTTTTTGCCAAAGTCATAAAAATATTCGGTTTTGCTCTTGACAAAAGTCCAAAAAAAATGTAAAATATATCTGAATGTATAAAAGGTACCTCTAATAATTCGGCGCGCGCCGGGCGGCAGAGAGATTTTTTGTCGGTTTAGGCAAAAGGACAACCCGCTGTAGCTTTGCTACAGCATGTAGCAGCGCTACTGCCGAGGCGTTTTGCGACAAATGACGGAAAAGATCTCGCCGAATCTGCGTGCGATGCATTATTAGAGGCACCCTAAGAACACACTTGATTGGAGGATAAACTCAATGAGTTTGATCAAAGCAGAAAAAGGAGAACACAGCACCTATACGCTGGAGTTTTCGGTTGACAAAGCAACATTTGACGCGGCTGTCACAAAAGTATTCAAAAAGAGAGCCCCGAGCATTACGGTTCCCGGCTACCGCAAGGGAAAGGCTCCCAGAGCATTGATTGAAAAAATTTACGGCAAGGGTGCCTTCTATGAGGATGCCGTAAACGAAGTTTTGCCCGATGCCTATGAAGCGGCTGTCAAAGAAGCGGGCATTACCCCGGTCGGACACCCTGATTTTGATATTCTGTCCATGGAGGACGGCGTTACCCTCTCGGCTGTGGTCGATGTTGCGCCCGAGTTGTCGGTTTCCGATTATTTCGGTCTGACGGCAGAGAGAACCGTAACCGAAATTCCCGAAAGCGCAGTGGATGCCGAAATCGAAATTGTCCGCAAGCGCAATTCCCGTGAAATTGAAATTACCGACGCGCCCGCCGAACTCGGTCATACCGTTCGTATCGACTACGAAGGCTCGATTGACGGCGTTCCCTTTGAAGGCGGCAAGGGCGATGATTATTCTTTGGAGCTCGGTTCCAAGACCTTTATTCCCGGATTTGAGGAACAGATTGTCGGACACAATATCGGCGATGAATTCGATGTCAATGTTTCCTTCCCCGAGGACTACCACGCAAGCGAGCTGGCAGGCAAGCCCGCTGTTTTCAAGACCCGCCTGAACGCGATTATGCGCGTTGAGCTGCCCGAGCTTGACGATGATTTTGCAAAGGATGCATCCGAATTTGATACCATGGATGAATATCGTGCCGATATTCGGTCGAAACTGGAAAAGAGAGCGGCAGAGGATGCCGAAGGCGATGTTCGCGACCAGGTTGCCAACGCACTGATTGATCGCACCGTCGGCGAAATTCCCGCCTCCATGGTCGAAACCGAATTGGAAAACTGCCTGCGCGACTACGACAACCGTTTCCGCTCGCAGGGATATGATTTGAAATTCTATCTTTCGGTTATGCACATGGAGCTGGATGACTTCCGTGCACAGCTCCGTCCCCAGGCAGAACGGCGCCTGAAATACCGCCTTGCACTGGAAAAGATTGCCGAGCTGGAAGGCATTGTGGCAACCGAAGAAGAGATTGCCGCTGAAATCAAGAAGATGGCAGATACCTATCATATGCCGGAAGAACAGGTCAGAAGCCTGGTTACCGAGCAGGATGTCGGCAAGGACATTGCCGTCAGAAAGGCAAGTGAAAAGGTTCTCGAAGCGGCTGTTATAACCGAAAAAGCCGCAGAACAAACAGAAGCGCAAGAGACGCCCGCACCCGACGCAAAGTCGGATGACGAGCAGGCAAACGCCGATTAATTTCCAAACGCCCTGCGCATCACGGTTGAAACAGTGTGCGTTGCCGTCTTATGCTCCGATTTGCGGAGAAACGCGGCAACGCACTTCTTACGCGGCATATACTGAAAAGGCACAGCTTTTCATGAAAGGAAGGATTACAGAAAATGAATCAAAACAACCCCATGTACAATGCCTTGGTTCCGATGGTAATCGAGCAAACCGGAAGAGGAGAACGTTCCTATGACATTTTCTCCCGTCTTCTCAATGACCGTATCATCTTTCTCTCCGACGAGGTCAACGACGTAACCGCCTCTCTTGTAGTGGCACAGCTTCTGCTTTTGGAAGCACAGGACCCCGACAAGGACATTTCCTTTTATATCAACAGCCCCGGCGGATCGGTCACCGCAGGTATGGCAATTTTCGACACCATGAACTTTATCAAATGTGACGTTTCCACCATCTGCATCGGTATGGCGGCAAGCATGGGCGCCTTTTTGCTGGCGGCAGGAACCAAAGGAAAACGGTTTGCACTGCCCAACAGTGAAATTATGATCCATCAACCGCTCGGCGGCGCGCAGGGGCAGGCAAGCGATCTCAAGATTCGCACGGAACTGATTTTGCGCACGCGCGACAACCTCAATCGCATCCTTGCCGAACGCACCGGAAAGCCGATTAAGCAGATTGAGCGCGACACCGACCGTGACAACTTCATGACCGCACAGCAGGCATTGGACTACGGTCTGATCGATCGCATTTTGGAGCGTCGTGCCTGAGTACAACCGACACAACCGATAAACTGATACAATAGAAAGGTAACAAACGACAATGCCAAGTACCACAAACAGAGGTGGCGGGCGCGCGGCACGTTCGAATATGCGCTACTGCTCCTTTTGCGGCAGACTGGAGGACGAGGTCAATTTCCTGATTCCCTCTCCGACCGGTGCCTATATCTGCGACTTTTGCGTCATGGCTTGCAATGAGCTGATTATGGAAAACACCGAAGAGAACGCCAACACCTTCGGCAATCTCTCGCTCTCTTCCCTGCCCAAGCCGCAAAAAATCAAAGCAATTCTGGATGAGTATGTAATCGGGCAGGAAGCTGCCAAAATTACGCTTTCGGTTGCGGTTTACAACCATTACAAACGCATTTTGACCCGCACGCCTGCCAAAAAGCCGACCAAGCGCGGCAAAAAAGCGGCGGCACAGGCTGAGGAAGAGGTGGAGCTGCAAAAAAGCAATGTGCTTCTAATCGGTCCGACCGGTGTCGGCAAGACCTATCTTGCGCAGACGCTGGCAAAGACCCTGCAGGTACCGTTTGCCATTGCGGACGCCACCACTTTGACCGAGGCGGGCTATGTCGGCGAGGATGTTGAAAACATTCTGCTTCGTCTGATTCAGGCGGCGGATTTCAATATTGAGCTGGCAGAGCGCGGGATTATCTATATTGATGAAATTGACAAGATTGCCCGCAGAAGCGAAAATCGCTCCATCACGCGCGACGTCTCCGGCGAAGGGGTTCAGCAGGCACTTCTGAAGATTTTGGAGGGCACGGTTGCCAATGTCCCGCCGCAAGGAGGACGCAAGCACCCGAATCAGGACTTCATTCGCATCAACACCGAAAACATTCTCTTTATTTGCGGCGGCGCCTTTGACGGCTTGGATCAGATTATCGAGCGGCGGCGCGGCGGCAGGACCATCGGCTTTGAGAGCGACATTCGCAAAAAATCCGAACGCACCGAAGCGGGCATTTATCGCGATGCAACGCCGCACGACATTGTCAAATACGGCTTAATTCCCGAGCTTGTCGGACGTCTGCCCATTCTTTCCGCCTTGGATGATTTGAATGCCGATTCTCTGGTACGCATTATCAAGGAGCCGAAAAATGCGCTTGTCAAGCAATATGTGCGTCTGCTGGAGCTGGACAATGTTTCCCTGCGTCTGACCGACGATGCGCTTTTGGCGGTTGCCAATCTGTCCCTGGAGCGCAACACGGGCGCCAGAGGCTTACGCGCCATTATGGAATCCGCCATGCTTGAGATTATGTATGAAATTCCCTCGCATCCCGAGATAGGCGAAGTGATTGTCAACGGCGCCTGCATTCGCGGCGAAGAAAAGCCGGTCTATATCAAGCGCTGTGACATGCTGCCCGACCTTCCCGCCGTGCCCGAAAAGGCGGAAGCGCTTCCCGCGCCCGACGCGACAAACGACACGGATACCATGTACGAGGACGATCTCGGCGATCAAACTGCCGATTAACAGGCAATTATGCCGCACCGTTTTGCAAAAAGCAAGCGGTGCGGCATTCTTATGGGTGCCTCTAATAATGCAGCGCGCGCTGGGCGGCAGAGAGATTTTTTGTCAGTTTAGGCAAAAGGACGA
>CAZMAZ010000130.1:0-5242 GCA_964564255.1 uncultured Clostridium sp.
ATTTCGGCTGCAGTCGGAACCTCCAGCGTCGCCAGGTAGTCTCCATCTTCGTCATAAAGCGTTACAGCGGATACTTCTCCGTTTGCTTCCTTATAAAGAGACAAGCGATAGATTGTTCCACCCGCATAAATTACGTATTGCTCCTTTTCGAATCCGACAATGGAAATCTCACAACTGTTAAACATCTGGTATGCAGAATAAATATCCAACGAATAGTCACCGTCGGTATATGTTGAACCTGCTGTAAGCGGCAATTCTGTCGGCAGCTTGACAACCTCTTTGTCTGTCAAGGTAAAGGTAACAGGATCTGCGCCTTTTTTGGTCACCCAAATAGCAGTCACCTTACCGTCGGCATTTTGCGTTTTAATCGTAATCTGATATGCGCCCCAATTGAGTTCATTCCATTCGGCATCGTAAGAGAAGCCGCCGTCATTCGCTTTCATCAGCGTATAGCCAAACCGTCCGGTACCGTTTTCGTAAATGGTCAATTCGGTCGTGCCGTCCAAGCCCTCGTCCGATACATAGACGCCGCTGAACTTATCAACGGAAACCGAAGTAACGGATTCACGACGTACCAATGTTACGACAACCGGTTCCTCTGCTCCGTCTTTCTCATAGGACAAAAGCAGATCGGTTTTGTTCTCCGCCATGGTCAATGTGTATGTAACCGAGGAGTCGCCGGTTGCAATCGTAAAGGTTACTTCCCCGCTCAAATAGTTCGTATTAATCGACGTTCCGTTAAAGCTGAAAATTTGATTTTCGTTGGTGTTTTCGCGATTGATTACAACCTTGAGTCCGGATCCCTCATACGTACCGGAGGTGAAGCTGTCGGTCGGCATCGGTTCGCTGGTTGCATGGTTAACAAACAAACCGATATTGCCTTCTGCTTCGGAGGTGCTGTCTACCACAATGTAAACAACTTCGCCGGCACTCAAATGGAGATATGCCGCAGAGGCATCATATCCTGTGCCGTAGTAGGTATCGGGAGCAAGCGAGGTAGCAAAACGAGATGCTTTGTTGGTATCGCCGGCACCGAGATTGACCTTGTATACGCCGTCCTTGTCTGCTGTCAGAACATAGCAAACCTTGCCGTTCTTTTTCAGCACCGCTTTGTTGCCTTCTTCAGGGTTTGCTTCGGCTTTGATTGCTTCTCCTTTGGAAACAATCACGGAAACTTCGTCGTCTCCAACCATGTTTTCGCCCAAGGAATAGTCAACAGCGACAATCACCGTTTGTCCCTTGAACAGAACCACGGTAGCAGTCAATCCGCCCTCGCATTCTTTCCATTCGTCGTTTTCATTGACGCGTCCGTAACGTGTTGCGTACTGATCCTCACTCAGGGTGAAGAATACATTACTGCTCTTACCGTTTGTACCGCGTTCAACAGTGTATACGCCGGTTTCCTGTGCCGTAAAGCTGTAATAAGCCTTGATGCCGGCAAAGAAGCGCAATGTTTCGGCTTTGCCCAGTGTTTCAATCGGTGCGGGTACGTCTTCAGCGTAACCGATCGGTGCCGCAACCGATTTCACAGTCACGGTAACCTCGCCTTCGGCTGCCGTGTTGACACCGTGCGTTCCTTCGGTCAGATAGGTTTTACCGTCCTGAGAAGCCGAATAGTTGGTCAATGTAATGCTGTCACCGGAGATTTCATACCAACCGGTCTTTGTAATTTTGATAAAGACGCCCTTGGTAAAGGTCACGTTGGTTGCTTCGGTTTCGGAAACGACATAAGGATTGCCTTCCGTACCCGGATCAAACAGCAGGGTAAAGGTCAGCGTCATGCTCTTTTCCACTTTAATCTTGAGCGTCATGCCACCGTGAGGAGCCGCAGTATTGACAATAGTCAATTTTCCGTTCTCGGAATTCTGTACTTCCCCGTCACCGATTTGCACGGTGAAGTTTCCTTCGCCCGCAATCTGCAAATTATTACTGGAAACGGAAACCAAAATCTCACGTTCCGATACGATCTCTGCCGTTGCGGTAGAATCTCCGAACTGCAGGGAAAGCGGATCTTCGCCTTTGCTTGTTGGGTCCGCAGTTGTCTGCTCGTCCGGTTTTTCCGTTGTTTCTGTTTCTCCATCCGGACCGGGATCGACAGTTGTTTGCTCGCCGGTCGTGCTTTCTTCGCCTCCGCCTCCGCACGATGCCATAAACATCGAGAAAGCCAAAAGCAATGCCAGCAAAACCGCGACTGTCCATTTCATGCTTTGTTTCATACTTTTTCCACCTTTCCAAGGTTAATTGTCCACCGTCAAAAGCGAATGTAGATACACTCTCCTCCTTTTGGTTTCCTATTTATATCATTATACTTTTTTTTCTTTTTTCTGTCAAGTGTTATTTTAAAGAAAATAGACAATTTTTTTGCCGAAAAATTGTACAATATGCGGGCATTTGAATGATTTTGTGAAAAAAAGTGCATAATTCTTGCATTTTTGTAGAATAATCGATGAATATTCATAAAAATATTCATCGTAAGATGCATAAATATTCGTTTTCGAAAACAATATGCAGATTTCTTTTTTGGGAAGCAACCGCTTGATTTTTTTGTTTGCGCTTGACATTCCCGCTTTTGTGTGGTAGAATGATTATATCATCGGAAAGGGCGCCGCACAGTGTCGCGCACAAAACACATGGAACACATACAGACAAACCCCAAACGCAAGTTTTCATTCCGTACATTGTACGGTATCGTTTTTTTGATTTTAACCGTTTTGCTTGCTTTGCTTTTTCTTTTGCAAGCACTATCCGTCTATTTTGACGGCATGGAAAATAAAGAAAATGCCAGAGAATCGGCACGCGCACAAGCCCAAGCGGACGGGCTGGACGAAGAAGCAACACGAATTGCCGTTGCCGTCGCAGCGGAAAAGGTTCCGATCTACTCTCGCGAAATCGTTTCCCGCCGTTTAAAGCAGCTTCTTCCTTATCTTTTTGTTTGGATTGCGGCTCTGCTCGGCACCGTCCCGGTCACTCTTTTAACACGCGCCGCATCTCCGAAAAAGAAACGCGATCCTGATTTGATGCTATCCGACCGTTTGCGCAAAGGGCGCAGTCAAATGGCTTCGGTTGCCGCGCCAAATGACCTTGAAAAGCAGACAATCTACAAGCAGGCATGTATCGAGTTGCAATCGGTACGATCGCATGCTCGCACGCTGTGGCTGGTCGGGACGGGGTGTGCCGTTCTCTGCGCGGGATTCCCTCTTCTCTACTTTCTTGATTTTTCACATTTTCCAAACGAAAATTTAAACAAAGAGGTTTTGCACGCCATGCTCTTTGCTTTGCCGTTTCTTGCGGTTCTGTTTGCGGGACTGTTTCTGTACACGCGGTTGCGTGTCAAACTGCAAAAGAAAGAGCTTGCCGCAATCAAGGCGGCAGTTGCCGTGGGGGATCTGCAAACGGAAAATGAATTCACAAACAAATCGCGGCATGCACCTTATATTGTCATTTTGCGTTTTGCTCTGCTTTTGATTGCCATTGCCTTGCTTTTGATTGGCATTTGGAACGGCAGTATGCATGACGTTTTTGTAAAAGCAACAAATATTTGTACGGAGTGTATCGGTCTTGGATAATCAAACAGAAAAACAAAAAAGACAAAAAGGCGGATTCAAAAGTTGGCTGATCCGTCACAAGCCGAGCAAACGACGCCTGATTCAAGTTTACGCCGCTCTGCTCTATAACGCCAATATCAAAGGCTTTGCAACCGGGCAAATCTACACGGGGGGCACAAAAAATTTGTGTGTTCCGGGACTGAATTGCTATTCCTGCCCGGGCGCCGTCGGCGCCTGTCCGCTGGGGGCGTTGCAAAATGCGCTGGCAAGTTCCAAAACATCTTCGCTTGCTTACATATTCGGCATTTTGATTTTGTTCGGTCTTTTGCTCGGGCGCACTATTTGCGGTTTTCTCTGCCCGTTTGGATTGATTCAGGAGCTTTTGCATAAAATTCCTTCGCCCAAACTCAAAAAGAATAAAATCACACGCATTCTTTCGTATTTTAAATATTTTATTTTAATTACGTTGGTTGTGCTTGTCCCGCTTGCCTTTGCCGCCGAATTGGCGGTTCCGGGATTTTGCAAATACGTTTGCCCCGACGGCATCTTGTTTGGCGCAATCGGACTTCTTGCGCATCCCGATAATGCGGAAATGTACGGCATGCTGGGACCGTTGTTTACCTGGAAGTTCTGTCTGCTGATTCTCTTTATTACCGCTTCCATCTTTATTTTCCGCGTTTTCTGCCGTTTCTTCTGCCCGCTGGGCGCGATTTACGGATTCTTCTGCCGTCTGGCTCTGCTCGGCGTCAAATTGGATCAAGACAGCTGCATCCACTGCGGACTTTGCATTTCTACTTGCAAAATGGACACGCACCATGTGGGAGATCATGAATGCATTCACTGTGGAAAATGCATTCCGGTCTGTCCTACCAAAGCAATTCGTTGGAACGGCTCGCAATTTTTTGTTGCCAATCCCACCGCCGCCATTTCCGAAAGCGCCGGCACCGGCACAACTACCGAACAGGTCGCAAAAGAGCAAGCGAAAAAGGAAAAACGCCTCAAAATCGGATTGCAAATCACTGCCGCCGTTCTTGCCGCTTCCCTGCTTGCCTTTGCTGTTTGGTTTTATAATTTCCGTGACACGGAATCCAAGGACTATGGCTACGAGGTCGGTCAATACTGCCCCGATTTCTCCCTTTCCATGATTGGAAATGATGCGGGGGAAACCTTTACGCTGTCCGATATGCAAGGCAAAATTGTCGTGCTCAATTTCTGGGCAACCTGGTGTACGCCTTGTGTGAATGAAATTCCGCATTTTGAACAATTGCAAGACAACTACGGTGATATTTTGTCGGTTCTCGCCATCGCGGAAGACACGCCAAAGGAATCTTATATTGCCGAGAAAGGCTGGAACTCCATTTCCTTTGCGTTGGACCAATCCGGCGCCATGGCAGACGGATCGGTTTATCAGGTAATCGGGCAAGGCAATAGTGCCCTTCCGGTTACCGTGGTGTTGGACCAAGAAGGAAAAATCATCTTCCGACATGTCGGAAGTATGTCCTACGATGCATTGCTTGCGGCAATTTCTCCTGCTATGCCTCAGAAATGACGGAACAAAGGGGGGCGGTCATTAGCTGCCCGCCCCCCAATAACCGTGCGGGCAACGACAGAGCAAGAACGGCAGCTGTTTTTTTGAATTTCTTTTGAAATAATTTTCAAAAACCCCTTGACAATTTTACACAACATAGTGTATAATG
>CAZMAZ010000131.1:0-5125 GCA_964564255.1 uncultured Clostridium sp.
GGAAAAGATCTCGCCGAATCTGCGTGCGATGAATTTTTAGAGGTGCCCATAAAAACCTTTTTTGTCGATTTGGTTGACAAGGTGCGCGGATTGTGATACAATAGATACGGTATCAATTCTGTCAGTATATCGGCACATATTAGAGGTGCCATAGAAGCATATAAATGCGGAGGAGAGAGATGAACAGTCAAGACAGTGCGCTTGCCGCAGTGCAAGCGGAGTTGCGTGAACGAATCTGTGCCAATGCGCGGCGTTTTGAGGATCCTTATTATCGGATTGAAGGTGTTTTTCAAGCAGAGGATGCCGCATGGCCGGGTGACAAGGAAGGGCGTGCGTTGCTTGCCTTTGTCAGCCATTATCGCATATCCGGCAAAAAGATTCCTTGCATGGAACAGATGCTTGCGCAAATGCCGATGCATACGGGAGAGCATCTTTATTTCGGACCGCCCGCCGGCAAACTCATTTTTGAGCAACAGCTTTCGGGACATTCCTGGCTGTTGCGCGGACTTTGCGAGCATTACGAGCAATTCCGAGACGCCTTTTCCATGCAGGCACTTTGCTCTGTGACCGAACATTTGTATTTGCCCTTGCGCGGACGGTTTCACACCTATCCGACCGATCGCAATTTGGAAAATATACAGGGCGGCGTCAGCGGTGTTTCGTGCGACCGTATCGGCGACTGGAAACTTTCCAGTGATACGGGATGTGCTTTTATGAGCATTGACGGTTTGTCTCATGTGTATCAATTGACGGGGGATGAGCGCGTGCTGGCGCTTTTGCGCGAAATGATTGATTGCTTTGCGCAAATCGATAAGGAAAGCATGCGCTTGCAAACCCATTGCACCCTGACCGCCGCACGCGGTATGCTTCGGCTGTACGAACAAACCAAAGAGGCATGCTTTTTGCAGAAGGCGTCGGATATTATGACGCTGTATGTCAGAAGCGGCATGAGTGCCACATATCAGAATTTGAATTGGTGGGGAAGACCCGACAGTTGGACCGAACCGTGTGCCGTTGTGGATTCTCTGATGCTGGCGGGAGAATTGTATCGCTTGTGCGGAGAGACGCGGTATCGACAGCTTGCCGCGCGTATTTTTGCAAACGGTTTTGCCTCTGCGCAACGACCGAACGGTGGCGCGGGAACCGACTCGATTGTATTGCCGGGACAGCCGGATTTGTATCCCAAAATGGAAGAAGCCTTCTTTTGCTGCAGTATGCGCTTAGCGGAAGGATTGCGCTATGCTTGGGAGCATGCAAAGCTGCTGATACCGCAAACCGAGGGATGCGTCAAGCGCGATGCCGCGGGGCGTTATCACGACGGAGACCTGCTTTACGGAGAACTTGACGGGGCATCTGCCGAGACCTATACGGCAAACGCCGTAACGGTTGACGGACACCGTTTGATTCCGCTTTTGAAGTATTACCGCCTGCCGCCGGAGGATGCCAAAACGTTGCGACAGCGGGTGCTGTTTGATTCGTAGCGAATGTATCGCCAAAGATAAAAAAGATAGAAACGATAGAAACGATAGAAACGAGGAGAAGCCATGCATACCGATACCGTATTTACCCCGGAGGAGTTGCGTTACCTGACCCTGCTTTCGCACGAATATCCCTCCATCCGTAAGGTCAGCGCCGAAATTGTAAATCTGAATGCCATTTCCAATCTGCCCAAAGGAACAGAGCATTTTATGAGTGATTTGCACGGTGAGGCAGACGCGTTTGCGCATATTCGAAACAATTGTTCCGGCGTCATTCGCGAAAAGGTAAACGATATATTTTACAGTACCATGACAGAAAATGCGCGAAAAGAGCTGTGTTCGTTGATTTACTATCCGACCGAAAAAATCGAAGAATTGCGCACGGCGGGGAAGGCGACAGACGATTGGTTCCGTTTGACTCTGTATCGATTGGTCGAATTGGCGCGTTCGGTCGGCTCCAAATACACCCGCTCCAAGGTACATAAAGCCTTGCCAGAGGATTACAGCTATATTATCGACGAGCTTTTGCATACCTCCGGTGAGGAACATGACAAGCAAGCGTACTACCAGCATATTATCAATACCGTCATCGATATAGGAGAAGCGGAAGGCTATGTGGTGGCACTGGCAACGCTGATCAAACGGCTCGCGGTAGACTGTTTGCATGTTGTCGGCGATATTTACGACCGCGGACCGCATGCGGATCGAATTATGGATATGTTGCTTTCGCACCACAACGTGGATGTGCAATGGGGCAATCATGACATTGTTTGGATGGGTGCCGCGGCAGGCAGTGAAGCCTGCGTTGCCGTTGTGCTCAATTCTGCACTACAGTACAATACGCTTTCCATTCTGGAAACCACCTATGGCATCAGCCTGCGCGATTTGATTGGGTATGCGCAGGAGACCTATAAAAATGCCGCCTCCTTTATGCCGCGCAACCAAGAAGAAAATTACTATGTAAAGAGCAATACCGATACCCTTTGTCGCGCACATAAAGCGATTGCCGTTATTCTGTTTAAGCTGGAAGGGCGCTTGATTGCACGTCATCCGGAATACGGCATGGAGGACAGACGCCTTCTGGATCGCATTGATTATCAAAACGGCACCATCACGCTTAGCGGGAAATGTTATCCGCTAAACGATACCGATTTCCCCACCGTTGACCCTGCCGACCCGTATGCCCTGACGGCAGAGGAAAAGACGCTTGTGCAGACACTGACGCAATCCTTCCGTCACAGCGTGCCGCTCAGACGTCACATTGAATTTTTGTACCGTTGCGGAAGCCTTTATAAGGTGTATAACGGGAATTTGATTTTCCACGGTTGCATCCCCATGTGTGCGGACGGTAGCTTTGAAACGGTCGATCTGGGAGAGGGAAGGTCGTTTTCGGGCAGAGCATATATGGATTTTTGCGATAAAACGGCGCGCTCCGCTTACTATAAGCATGACCGTGATTCGCTTGATTTCATGTGGTATCTGTGGTGCGGTCGCCGCAGTCCGTTGTTCGGACGCGACCGTATGACCACATTTGAACGGTACTTTATCGCCGATCGCAGTACGTGGGTGGAAACCAAGAACCATTATTATTCCGCTGTCGAGCGATATGACCGCGTCAGTATGATTTTGCGGGAATTCGGTTTGGATGAGAAAAACGGACATTTGATTAACGGACACGTTCCGGTCAGAGCCAGTGCAGGGGAGAGCCCGATCAAGGCGAACGGCAGATATTTGCTGATTGACGGTGGGTTCTGTCGCGCTTATCATGACAAAACCGGAATTGCGGGATACACCTTGATTTTCTCTTCGCGCGGACTGCGCCTTGTGGCGCACAGTCCGTTTGACGGCAAAGAAGCTGCTGTCCGTGAAAACCGCGACATACTTGCCGCAACCGATGTTGTGTTTGAGCGGATGCAGTACCGTATGCTGGTGCGCGACACAGACGGCGGACGACGGCTTGTGGATCGCATGCATGAACTCAGACGCCTTTTGGATGCCTATCGCGCGGGCGTGATTAAAGAATCTAAAGATTTCTAAGGAAGCACTGATTTATTCGGCGGCACATCTTCGGCACGCCTTTTCCCTCCTGCTTCTTGTCGAAAAACGCGAAGTACCTCCAGTACATCTTGCGTTTTTCGCAATTGCAGGCGAAAAAATCTGTACCGAATCTGTACCACCTCATTAAATCAGCGTTTTCCTAACTGCTTTTTCTGTTCGCTTTCCGTTCCGTACGGAACCGTAAAAACGGATAAATTTATTTATGTTTTTTAGAGGCACTATTATGTCAAACTCTCAAATGCTTTTATCTCTTGCCGTTTGTATGCTGGCAGGATTGATGATGACCCGACTGCTCAAGCCGTTCAAACTTCCCGACGTCACGTCGTATTTGATTGGCGGTGTGCTGATCGGTGCCTTCTGTCTGGGACGCTTTGTTGTGGGCGGCTACAGCTTCGGTTTCAATGACACGATTGCACCGGTTAGCGCATTCAGTGTCATTTCGGATGCGGCGCTCGGCTTCATCGCCTTTGACATCGGAAACGAATTTCGCTTGCGTGATTTGAAAAAAATCGGCAAGCAAGCAACCGTAATCGGTATTTTGCAGGCGCTGACCGCCACTCTTTTGGTGGATGCGGTTTTGATTGGCTTACATTTTATCCTGCTTTCGGCAACCGGCAACGACTATTTGCCGATTTCCGCCTGCTTGATTCTCGGTGCGATTGCGGCGGCAACCGCGCCCGCCGCCACCCTGATGGTGGTGCGGCAGTACAAGGCAAAGGGCAGATTGACCGATCTTCTTTTGCCGATTGTGGCGCTTGACGATGCAGTAGGATTGGTTATTTTTGCGGTTTCCATGGGGATTGCAAAAGCGGTGGAAGGCGGAACACTCAGCGTCTTGTCGGTCGCGATTGAGCCGATGCTGGAGATTGTTTTGTCGCTTGTATTGGGCGCACTGCTCGGGCTGGCGCTTTCCTATGTGGAAAACCTGTTTCATTCCCATTCCAACCGTCTTTCGCTGATGATTATGTCGGTGCTTCTGACGGTTGCCTTGACCAGCTTGCATTTTGCAATCGGAGAGGTGCAAATCGGCTTTTCTCCCTTGCTTGCCTGCATGATGCTCGGTACGATTTTCTGCAATGTTTGCGACTGCTCCGAGGAAATGATGGAGCGTACCGAAAAATGGACCAAACCCTTGTTTATTCTGTTTTTTGTGATTAGCGGTGCAAGTTTGGACCTTTCGGTTTTCGCACAGCCTGTATTTGTGCTGATCGGTGTTGTGTACATTCTGGCGCGTTCGGTAGGCAAATATGTCGGTGCTGGATTTTCCTCTCGCATGATGCACTGCGAAGCAAGCACGGTCAAATATCTCGGCATTACGCTTCTGCCGCAGGCGGGTGTGGCACTGGGGATGGTCAGCAGTGTGGCAAACGACCCTGTTTTCGGTCAGCATGCAATCAGCAATACCATTCGCTTTGTGGTCCTGTTCGCTGTTTTGATTTATGAGCTTGTGGGACCGACTATGACCAAATGGGCATTGACACGTGCGGGAAATATCACCGCAAAGCCGGAAGGCAAGACGGCACAACGCAAAAATCCGGATCGTCTGTGATTAAAAAAACAAAAGACTGCGCCAATAAATGACGCAGTCT
>CAZMAZ010000132.1:0-5085 GCA_964564255.1 uncultured Clostridium sp.
CGCCTTTTAAAAAAGGCGGGCGAAAACTTTCAGCAATCTGCCGAAAGAACTTTCAAAAATTTGTTGAAAGAACTTTCAAAAATTTGTTGAAAGAACTTTCAAAAATTTGTTGAAAGAACTTTCAACAATTTGTTGAAAGTAGGCGCTTTGGTCTACAGTCTGAATATTGTCAAAAAGGTCGGACGCGCCGGTGGCGCGCCCGACAAAATCTTTCACTGTGCAAAACATTGTATGCACGGCGAAAGGGTCGAATAACAATTACTCGATAATGTTGCTAACGACGCCGGAACCGACTGTTCTGCCACCTTCACGGATAGCGAAACGCAGACCCTGCTCGCAAGCGATGGGGGTGATCAGTTCAACGGTGATGTCAACGTTATCACCGGGGCGGCACATTTCAACGCCTTCGGGAAGCTCGATGGTGCCGGTAACGTCGGTTGTTCTGAAGTAGAACTGCGGTCTGTAGCCTGCGAAGAAGGGCTTCTTACGGCCGCCTTCTTTTTCGGTCAGAACGTATACGTGACCAACAAACTTGGTGTGCGGGTGAACCGAGCCCGGCTTAGCCAGAACTTGTCCTCTTTCGATGCCTTCCTTAGCAACGCCACGGAGCAGAGCACCGATGTTGTCGCCTGCTTCAGCCTGCGGCAACAGCTTGTGGAACATTTCAACACCGGTAACGGTGGTAGAGGTCTTTTCATCGGACAGACCGACGATTTCAACCACGTCACCAACCTTAACGGTACCTCTCTCAACACGACCGGTAGCAACAGTACCACGACCGGAAATGGAGAAGACGTCCTCGACAGGCATCAAGAAGGGCTTGTCAGACTGACGCTCAGGCGTCGGGATATAAGTGTCAACAGCGTCCATCAATTCGTGGATGCATGCATACTCGGGAGCGTTTGTATCGGTAGCTGCGGATTCCAGAGCATTACGAGCAGAGCCGCGGATGATCGGAATATCGTCGCCCGGGAAGTCATACTCGGAGAGCAGCTCACGAACTTCCATCTCAACCAGATCAAGCAGTTCGTCATCGTCAACCAAGTCGGTCTTGTTCAGGAACACAACGATAGCGGGAACGCCAACCTGACGAGCGAGCAGAACGTGCTCACGAGTCTGCTGCAGAGGGCCGTCGGTACCTGCAACAACCAGGATTGCGCCGTCCATCTGAGCGGCACCGGTAATCATGTTCTTGACGTAGTCGGCGTGGCCGGGGCAGTCAACGTGTGCATAGTGGCGGTTTGCGGTTTCATACTCAACGTGTCTGGTGTTGATTGTGATACCTCTTGCCTTTTCCTCGGGCGCGTTATCGATCTGGTTGTATGCCAAGAATTCGATGTTGGAGTTGCCCAGAGAGAGCACCTTGGTGATTGCTGCAGTCAGCGTGGTTTTACCGTGGTCAACGTGTCCAATGGTCCCGATGTTTACATGGGGCTTTGTTCTTTCGAATGTTTGCTTTGCCATTTTTCATGTCCTCCATAAAAAATTATTATTATTTTTGTTTATCCTTTTTACAGATTACATACCCGCCCGAGCGGAGATGATCTGATCCTGGATGGATTTCGGAACCACAGCAAAGTGGCTGGGCTCCATGGAATACACACCGCGTCCCTGTGTTTTGGAACGCATGTCGGTAGCGTATCCGAACATTTCAGAAAGCGGCACAAAGGCAATCACTTCCTGTCCGCCGCTGACAGCTTCCATTGATTGAATCTGACCGCGACGGCTGTTCATATCACCGATAATTTCGCCCAAATATTCATCGGGCGTAATAACGGTAACCTTCATAATCGGTTCGGTCAAAACCGGATCTGCCTTCTTCATTGCTTCCTTGAATGCCATAGAACCGGCAATCTTGAATGCAAGCTCGGAGGAGTCGACTTCGTGATACGAACCGTCATAGAGTGTGACCTTTACGTCAACAACATTGTAGCCTGCAAGAACACCGCTCTGCATTGCACCGCGGATACCTTGATCAACAGCCGGGATATACTCCTTCGGAATGGCACCGCCCTTGACGGCATCGACGAATTCGTATCCCTTGCCTGCTTCATTCGGCTCAATGGTAATCTTTACATGACCGTACTGACCGGAACCGCCGGACTGCCGTTTGTACTTGCATTCGTGATCCACCGACTTGCGGATGGTCTCTTTGTAAGCAACCTGCGGCTTACCGATGTTAGCTTCCACCTTGAATTCGCGAAGCATTCTGTCAACAATGATTTCCAAATGCAGCTCACCCATACCGGCAATAATGGTCTGACCTGTTTCTTCGTCCGTATAGGTACGGAAGGTCGGGTCTTCCTCTGCCAGCTTGGCAAGTGCGATTCCCATTTTTTCCTGACCGGCTCTGGTCTTAGGCTCAATCGCCTGACGAATAACCGGTTCCGGGAATTCCATCTTTTCCAGAATAATCGGATTCTTTTCATCGCAGAAGGTGTCACCGGTCGTGGTGGCTTTGACGCCGATTGCAGCTGCAATGTCGCCGCTGTAGCAAACATCAATATCCTTCCGCTCATTCGCATGCATCTGCAAAAGTCTTCCCAGACGCTCGCGCTTTCCTCTTGTGGAGTTGTAAACAACATCGCCCGCCTGAATCATACCCGAATAGACGCGGAAGTAGCAGAGCTTTCCGACAAACGGGTCGGTCATGATTTTGAATGCCAATGCGGAGAAGGGCTCGGAATCGGATGCTTCTCTGACAATCTCCTCATCGGTATGGGGGTCGGTTCCTCTGACCGCGGGAATATCCAGCGGCGAGGGCATATAATCTACGATTGCGTCCAAAAGTTTTTGAACGCCCTTGTTACGGTATGACGTACCGCAAACCACGGGTACCAGCTTGTTGGCAATGGTCGCATTGCGCAGTGCTGCCTTGATTTCGTCCTGTGTGATTTCCTCTTCGTTGATGAATTTCTCCATCAGCGTATCGTCAACCTCAGCGGCAGCCTCAATCATAGCGGCGCGATATTCCTTTGCCTGCTCCAGCATGTCCTCCGGAATCGGTTCAACCCGCATGTCCTTACCAAGATCATCATAATAGACATCCGCTTCCATGGTAATCAGGTCGATAATACCGCGGAAGGTCATTTCCTTTCCAATCGGCAACTGAATCGGCACCGGATTTGCATGAAGCCGTTCCTTCATCATGTCAATGACGCGATAAAAGTCCGCGCCGGTAATGTCCATTTTATTGACGTATGCCATTCTCGGCACATGATAACGGTCTGCCTGTCTCCACACGGTTTCGGATTGCGGTTCAACGCCGCCCTTTGCACAGAATACGGTAACCGAGCCGTCAAGTACGCGCAGAGATCTTTCAACCTCTACGGTAAAGTCAACGTGACCGGGGGTATCAATGATATTGATACGGTTCTCCTTCCAGAAACAGGTGGTAGCGGCGGAGGTGATGGTAATTCCTCTCTCCTGCTCTTCTGCCATCCAGTCCATGGTTGCGGAGCCCTCATGCGTCTCTCCGATTTTGTGCACCTTTCCGGTATAAAACAGAATTCTTTCGGTTGTGGTGGTTTTTCCGGCATCAATGTGTGCCATGATACCGATATTGCGCGTACGCTCAAGTGAATATTCCCTTGGCATAAAATTTCAGGTCTCCTTGCGAGTGAATTAATATCTGTAGTGTGCGAACGCCTTGTTGGCTTCTGCCATTCTGTGCGTTTCTTCTTTCTTCTTGAACGCTGCACCGGCATTGTTCTTGGCATCGATAATCTCGGCTGCCAGTCTTTCCGCCATGGTACGCTCACTGCGCTTTCTCGAATAGCCAATCAGCCATCTGAGTGCCAGTGTCTGCTGACGATCCGGCTTTACGTCCATCGGAACCTGATAAGTGGAACCGCCTACACGGCGTGCTTTTACTTCCAACTCAGGTTTCAAATTTTCCAATGCCGCAACAAAAACCTCTTGCGGGTTCTGTCCCAGCTTTTCTTCGATGATTGCGAATGCATCGTAAACGATGGACTGCGCAACACCTTTCTTGCCGTCATACATCACGTTGTTAATCAACTTGGTTACAAGTTTGGAATGGTACAACGGATCCGGCAATACATCTCTTTTGGATATACGACCTCTTCTCGGCACGTTACTTCCCTCCTTCATCAATAATAAAATGAAATCATAGGTACTCAAAAGCAAGCCTCTTGTCTGCGCGCGTCAAAAGTGCCATAAACATTAAATTTACGGTCAAACATCGGACGGTGCCAAAGTTGCTTTTCTACCTTCTTTCGGGTTCCGATTACTTCTTTTTCTTCGGGACCTTAGCGCCGTACTTCGAACGGCTCTGGTTACGGTTTGCAACACCTTGTGCATCAAGGGTACCGCGAATAATGTGGTAACGAACACCGGGCAGGTCTCTGACTCTTCCGCCTCTGATAAGGACGACCGAGTGTTCCTGCAGGTTGTGGCCGATACCGGGAATATACACAGTTGCTTCCAAGCCGTTGGTCAGTCTGACTCTGGCAATCTTACGGAGCGCGGAGTTCGGCTTCTTCGGGCTGGTTGTGGAAACCTTTGTGCATACGCCTCTCTTTTGCGGAGAGGGCTGGTCGGTTGCAGAATTGGAAATGGAGTTAAAGCCCTTTTGAAGCACCGGTGCTTTGGACTTATACACCTTTTCACTGCGACCCTGTCTGACAAGCTGATTAAAGGTTGGCATTCTTCTTTTTCCTCCTTCTTCGAAATTTAATGTTTATACAGAACGCGTGTATCCGGCACGCGGAACTGCCGATCAATGCCTTTGCGGGCGCGCGAAAAGGCGGTGCCCGAAAACATTTTACAGTTAATTATAGCACTGTCTTCTCATTTTGTCAAGATGCAAACTTTTCGCTTGAAAAATTCTCTGTTTTGCACAAATAAAGATTTGACTTTGCGCGAATTGTGAGACAGTTTCCCTCTCTTTTTGAAGAAGATTTGCAAAAACAGCAAAGAGTACGGAGAGAAACTGCCGCACAACGGCAGTAGCCGGCACAGGTTGTAGACAAAGGGTTCCCTAATTGTCAAAACGCATAAAATCCATTACCGCTTTTTCTTTGACCATGTAGGCGCAAAGAAAAAGCTTGGCAAAAAGAAAGC
>CAZMAZ010000133.1:0-5078 GCA_964564255.1 uncultured Clostridium sp.
GCGAACGCTTGACAGCGTTTACGCTCAGAATGACACAGAGGAGGCGGTGCCGGCGAGAGGTGTCGACCGTTTGGCTTGTATTATCGACACCGAGAAGCAGGAGAGCGCGAATTTTAAAAAAGGCTCTCACCGGGGAGAGCTCCCGCGGAAGCGGGTGAGAGGGGCAGACCGTGCGGTTTACCTGTTGCGACGCCCCCTCTCCGTCGGCTACGGCGCTGCCGCTTGCGGCGGCTCTCGCCCGGTGAGAGGCTTAGATAGATTGCGTCCAAGTGAAAAAGTGCGTATGCCGTTCGGAACGGACATCCGAGATTGATTGTTTTATCAATAGCGGTGTATGAGGTGTCTAATATTAAAAAAGCATTGATATATCGGGAGGATTTGATTTATGAAAAGAAAATATATTACTTTACTTTCGCTTTGTATTGTTACATTGACAATGGTACTTGCTTTTACATCTTGTCAGAGCAAGTGGAAGCCCGAGATCCAAGGGAGCCAAGTTTTGGAAATCCCTTATGAAGACATGGAAGATGCGTTTCTTGCGGAAAAATATGCCGATTTTTCTTCGTTTTCTAAATCGCAATGGGCGAATTACCATTTTATATCCCAAGCGCAAGCCAAGGATGAACGTTATTCTAAAGAATATTTTAAAAGTTCCGATCTGATTGTTATTAAATTCAACAGAGCGGAAAAGGGAATTGATTTTACTGTAATTGACATGACAATTGAAAATAATGTATGCACTGTTGATTTGCTGCCGGTTAAAAGGGTTGCGAAACTTGAGGAGCAACAAACGACATACTGCTGCTTTGTGGAAACCGAAACGGATGTATCTTCGCTTGATATAAAGTTGAATTTTCAAGAAGATGTAGTGCATGAAAGCCAATCATTTTCTTACATTACGGACAACAATGAGTTTTATACTTTCGAAGGGCAAACAGAACCGCTTTTGTTTGTAATTGATAGTGTGGACGGGATAAATCAATTCTTTGCCTACGATGAAGCGTTGAGCAATCAATCTTATATTTATACACACTTGGTTCGATACAGTCAAGAAGCATTTGCGAATTATTCGCTTATGTTGGTCAGAGTTCCTTCGTCCGATTTTGAGCAGCTTGCTGTTTATTACGACAATGACGTTCTTCATATCGTGGGGACATACTCAAACCATTATTTGTACGAAAAGGAAACCAAACACCACAAATTGGTTGCGCTTTTGATTCCGAAAGATTTAAAAATTGATAAGGTTTCAAGAACTGTCTATTACGAGTATGAGGATAATTTAGCACATAAAGCAGTTTATGATGATTTTGTCTTTGAAGAACAATCCGAATTGGCAAGCGGTCTGATTGCGTATTCTTTTACAAGCAAAAATGATTGAAATAAAAAACATTACGAAATCTTATGCGGATTGCAATGCGATAAGTAAGGTTGGTTTTTCAATTGAAACAGGACAATTTGTTGTAATAACAGGACGCTCGGGAAGCGGAAAAAGCACTTTGCTAAAATGTATGAGTGGCTTAATAGTACCTTCCGAAGGTCAAGTTTTAATAGATGGTTGTGATATATATAGACTTTCATCTGTCGAAAGAAGCAAATTTCGCAATACGAAAATTGGTTATATCTTTCAATCTTATGCGTTAGAGCCCAAATATACTGCTTATGAAAACATTGAATTGCCAATGATTATCAAAGGCGAAAAGAGAGCAAAGAGAAAAGAGCGAGTATGTGAAGTTGCCGATGTTGTAGGTGTATATGAGTTATTGGGCAAAAAGACCGAACTTTTGTCGGGGGGTGAACGTCAGAGAGTGGCGATTGCCCGTGCGCTTGTCAATAATCCGCAAATTCTTTTTGCAGACGAACCGTGCGGAAATCTCGACAAGCAAAACAGCGAGAAGATCATCAACTTATTGCATGAAGCCAATACTAAAGGGACAACGGTCATTGTTGTAACACATCAACCGCAAGATATAGTCAATCCGCATATACAAATTGAGTTGTTGGATGGGAGATTACTATGATACGGACGGCTTTAAAAGAAGCTAAGATAAACAAAATACTGATTGTTTTTGCAAGTTTGGGGCTGTCCGTTCTTCTTGGAATTATTTTTGCTTTGTCTAACTTTAATTTGCAGATGACAGGATCATATTCGGAACGGTATAATGAAGAAAAATATATATCCTTGGAAAGCAACAAAATCGATCTGCTTTCGTATTCTCTCGAAGGTTTTTTCGTTTACGGCAGGGCGAAAGGGGTAACTTTTGCTTTTGACTTTTCTTTTTGAATATTGGTTAGTATCGATCATACCGTTTGCATTGTCGAGTGTGTTATCCGTTGCTGCTACCGACGGCATTTCGCGCTACATATCGCTTTTGTCCGGGATCAGATGTGCGACAACCGTTAATGTTCTTCCGATTGTTATTTCATTTGTAATTGTTTTAGTAATCAGTTTGGTTTCTGTTTTTGCTACGGTTTATTTTTACAAACCAATTAAAAATGAATAGAAGGAATAGCGGGAATCAAGAAAAATCGATGACAGAAGTTACATTTGAAGAATTGGAATATTGGGTGGGAACATATTTTCCCGAAACTTTTTCCGATTTTCCGCGAGTTTTTGCAAAAAACACGAAAAGCCCCTTGACAGGAGGGGTTTTTTCATGTATAATAGACTGGTATTGTTAGGCGCGTTTTTGCGCGCAGGGCAATCGTAATTTGAAAATTTGGAAAAATAAAGAAAAGGAGGTGTTGGAATGGATACCTGGATATGGATTATCATCGTAGTGGCAATTGCGGCGGCAGCCGGATTTGTCGGCTATATGGCGGGAAACCGTTTGCGCAAACGTTTTGCGGAAGCAACCATCGGGTCAGCCGAGCAGGAAGCGGAGCGTATTCAGACAGAGGCGAAGAAGAAAGCCGATTCTGCAAAGAAAGAAGCCTTGCTGAATGCCAAGGAAGAAATCATGCAACAGCGCAAGGATTTCGAAAATGAAATGAAAGAGCGTCGCAGTGAGGTTTCAAGACTGGAAAACCGCGTCAACAAAAAAGAAGAAAATTTGGACAAAAAAGCCGAAGCCTACGATCGCAAGTCCGAGATTTTAGACAGGCGAATCAAGGAAAACGAAGCCTTGCGCGAGCAGATTCAGACCGTCCTTGCGCAGCATGAGGCGAAGCTGGAGGAGATTTCCGGTATTACGTCGGAGGAGGCGAAGGAAGAGCTGATTGCGCGCGTCGAATCGCAGGTCCGACATGAGCTTGCACAGCGTTTGGATGCGCTGGAGACGCAGTATAAGGAAGAAGCCGATGCAAAAGCGCGCGAGATTGTGACGCTTGCCATCCAGCGGTGCGCCGCCGACCATGTTGCGGAAGCCACCATTTCCGCGGTCGCGTTGCCGAGCGAGGAAATGAAGGGACGCATTATCGGACGGGAAGGCAGAAACATTCAGAAACTGGAGACACTGACAGGCGTTGAATTGATTATCGACGATACGCCCGAAATCATTACCATTTCCGGCTTTGACCCGGTCAGACGCGAGGTCGCCCGTATTGCATTGGAAAAATTGATTTCCGACGGACGCATTCATCCGACCAGAATCGAAGAAATGGTAGAGAAGGCACAAAGAGAGGTGGACACCGCCGTCAAACAGGCAGGTGAACGCGCAACCTTTGAGGTCGGAATTCACGGCATTCATCCGGAATTGGTCAAGCTCCTGGGCAGACTGCGTTACAGGACCAGTTACGGACAGAATGTACTCAAGCATTCCATTGAAGTTGCCTTTTTGGCAGGTATTATGGCAGATGAATTGGGGATTGACTCCACGGTTGCAAAGCGTGCGGGATTGCTCCATGACATCGGAAAAGCCGTTCCCCACGACGTGGAAGGTTCTCACGTGGAGATCGGTGTCAACGCGGCGAAGAAATACAAGGAAAGCCGCGAGGTTGTTCATGCGATTGAGGCGCATCACAACGACGTTGAGCCGCAAACCCTTGTCGCCGTGCTGGTTCAAGCGGCGGATGCGATTTCGGCGGCGAGACCGGGTGCGCGTCGGGAAGACATGGAGAATTACATCAAACGGCTTGAGAAGCTGGAAGAAATCGCCAAGGGCTTTGCCGGCATTGACAAGGCATATGCTATCCAGGCGGGTCGCGAGATTCGCGTGATGGTCAAGCCGGACGAGATTAACGACGACGGCATGAAGCTGTTGGCACGGGAGATGGCAGAAAAGATTCAGGCTGAATTGCGCTATCCCGGACAGATTAAAATCAATTTGATTCGCGAAAGCCGCGCGGTGGATTACGCAAAGTAAACCGTCGGTTTTGCTCGGTCGAAACAAGAGCGATATTTATACCCGCAGTCCCATTCGTCGGGATTTTACACATAGATGATATAAATCTATCATGGAAGAAACCGGCAGCCATGCTGCCTGTGCGTATAGATACGAAGTTCCGGTACCGTTCCCCCTTTGGGGTGCGGTGCCGGAATTTTTTGCGTATAAACATATAAGGAGAGGAAAAAATATAGAAGGATTCCGAAGTGAAATGCTTCGGAAAAATCCGAAAGGAGTGAAGAAAATGGTCAAATTTGAATATGCGGTTACGGATGCAAACGGGATCCATGCAAGACCGGCGGGGATGCTGGTCAACTGCGCCAAGCGATACCGTTCGCAGGTGCTTTTGTCGGTGGACGGGCGGGAGGCGGACGCCAAGCGCATTCTCTCGGTGATGACACTGGGAGCGCGCAAAGGGGACAAGCTGGTCTTTGCCGTATCGGGCGAGGACGAGGCAAGCGCGGCGGAGGCGCTGGAAGCCTTTTGCCGCACGCATCTCTGAAAGGCGGGAGGGGCTTTTATGCTGCAAAACAATGCAAAAACCGACCGCACATCGAAGACGGAAGGAATACCGACCGAGGAAAGGCGCTTTGAAAGGGAAGGGTATGGCGGCATCGGCATCGGGACCGGCTCGGCGGTGGGGCAGCTCTACTTTTTGCCGCGAGAGGGCGAGCGTGCCGATTTTGCCGCGCAGGAGGGCGCCACGCAAGAGGACGCCGCGCAGGAGCTGGCGCGCTTTCGCCGTGCGCTTGCCGA
>CAZMAZ010000134.1:0-5060 GCA_964564255.1 uncultured Clostridium sp.
TTTACACAAACCGCGCATACGGTGTGCCGATCAGCCCCGCACTGCGGAAGGCTTTCGGATTATGGCGGATAATGTAATCGATATAGCCGACAATCTGTTCGGCGGCGATGCGATAACCGACAGCGGTCAAATGTCCGCCGAGATAAAACATCTCTTCATATGCACGGTCGTGAACCGGTCCGTACCGATACAGGTCAATGACATACGCATTTCCGAAATGCGCCGCCATGTCGTACATCAATGCCGCATGCGCCTGCGCAATCTCGGCTACCTCCCCGACCTGCCATGCGGCGCGCGGCATGGTAATCAAAAACAGCGGCGCGGTCGGCGCAATGGCACGCAGCCGTGCAAGCAGCTGCCCGAACCATCCCGCAAAGGTGTCCGCATTTTGAAAAGGGTCGGCATCCGAAAGGTCGGCAATCGAACCGACCGCCTGCCGCGCATTGACCACGTCGTTGACGCCCAGCCCTACGATATACGCCTCGCAAGCCAGGGCGGGATCCCAGTAGCCCTTCTCTGCCGCAAAGCTCTTGCAGTATTCGGATGCCGTCATGCCGCCGCGCGAAAAGTTCAGCACGGTTGTTCCCGCCATCCGTGCCAAATGCTGTCCCCAGGAATGCGCAAAGCAATCCAGATACACGGTCTGCCCGTTGACCGCCAAGACCGTCGGGTCCTTTTCGGTCGGCTCCTCGGGCAATTTGACCTCAAATTCTCCCGAGGCAAGGCTGTCGCCTACACAGGCAATTTTTCGAAAAATCGAACACATCCCGCCGTCACCGGGCACGGGACGGTCAAGCGGCAGTTCTTCTGCCGGTGCAAAAAAATCCATATAAGACATCTGAGTTTCCTCCGTAAACAATAATTTTTTCAAGGGTTCCCTTCGGAACACTCTTTGACAAACAGATTCCACGGAAAAACAGGCGGCGGCGGTGCGCAAGCGGTGAGCGGCTCCCCGGTCAAGGGGTGTGCCAAAGAAATCGTATGCGACCAGAGCGCACAGGTGCACCCGACTTGTCTGCTGCCGTATTTGCGGTCGCCGAGCAGGGGGTAGCCGCGCGACGCAAACTGCACACGAATCTGGTGCGTACGCCCGGTTTCCAGCCCGATGCAAACCAAGCTCCCCTCCGCGCGTGTCTCCAAAACGCGATAGGTCAAGCTCGCTTCCTTGGCGCCGCGGCGCGCGCGTGTGACCGGAAAGCTCTTTCCCGCATGTCGGTCAAAAAACAGATAATCCCGCATCTCCCCTTCGGACGGCAATAGCTGACCGGTGCAAACGGCAAGATATTCTTTTTTGTAAAAATGTGTCCGAATCGATTCACACAGCCTGCCGGTTACCTCCCGACGGAGAGAAAACAGCATCACGCCGCCGCTGACACGGTCCAGACGGTGCACCAATCCGACATACGGAACCCCCAGTTCCTTTTGCAGCCGTTCGGTCACGGTTTCCCCGCCGTCCGGCGATGATTCGGAAAGCATGCCGACCGGCTTGACCGCAAAAAGCAGGTCGCGGTCGCGGTAAAGAATTTCAATCATTTTTTGCCCCCGGTTTAAATCTGCCCGTTATTCGGTTTCTTCCAAAAGTCGCTCGCGCAGACCAATCTTGTCTCTTGCATATTCATATGCCCCCTTGTAGTCCTCTGTTTCGCGGCAACAAATTTCCATGTCGCAAACCGTGTAATAGAGTAAAATTTGCGGCGGCACACGTTCGGCGTCCAGAATTTTTTTCAGATACTGCAATGCGCCCGCATAATCCGCATCATTCATGCAAAGACGCGCCCGCAAATGCAGGGGATACAGGAAAGAGTCCTCCTCGGTTTCAAGATATGCCCGCAAAAACGCCTCTCTTCCCGCTTCCAAGTCGGAAACGGCAAAGAAATAACGGCAAGCCGCATTCCCCGAAGCATAAGCACGAAAGCACTCGGGGTCCTGCCCGTCCGACATATCCGACGCAAGCATGGGCGAAAAGGTACCCAGACGCGCAAGGCAAACCGCAATTTCCGCCTCCCGGGTCCGCGTATCGTAAACGGTCGCATTCGCATAGCGCAATGCCGCATCCATGCTGCGCACCGCGGCATGCAAGTGCCCCGCGTCCATCTCTTCCATTGCAATCTGCGCCGTACAAACGCACAGAATCATGGAAATTTCATCATCCGTGCAATCCGACCCGAAGAGGGATTCGCAGGTGTCGCGACAGCTGCGATAATCCCCTCGTGCAAAAGCGTGACGGATATTGCCGATGCTGTTCATTTTCCGATACAAAAAATCGTCCTCTTCCTCTGCCAGAAGAAACCCTGCGGGGACATTCAACCGTCCCGCAAGATACAGCACGGTTTCCAGCGACGGACGTGCCACACCGTGTTCGATGCGGGAAAGCATGTTGCGTGTGATTTGATCCCCCGCCAGCTGTTTTTGCGTCATCATTTTGTGCATGCGAAGCGTTTTAATCTTTTCACCGATCTGCATGGGACTCCCACCTCCTTTTGGTTTGAAAGCGCTTGGTATTGCGCAAATTTACCATCTTCAATATACCATTTCAGTATACCATCATTTGCACGGCTTGTCAACACCCAAACACAAAAGATCGGCAAAAAATCCCGCAAAAACCGATAATCGGTCGGCACGGAAACAACTACGCGGTATAAAAATCGCGTTTTTGCCCGAAACTGCAAACACGACAAGAAAACGACCTGAAAAGGAGGATCGGACATGAAACATTCCGATACTGCAAAACAAATGATTGCTCTGCTCGGCGGAGAAGAAAATATTATCGACGTCACGCACTGCATGACACGTCTGCGATTTCGACTGCGGGATGAATCCGCGGCAAAAGACGACAAAATAGGTGCACTGCCCGGCGTTTTGGGAATCAACCGAAACGGCGGTCAGTACCAGGTGATTATCGGACACGATGTTCCCGCCTATTACCGTGCCGTTTCCGAACGGCTCGGCATACGGGGACATACCGAAAACACCGCTCCCGTGGAAGGAAAAAAGAAAAAAGCAGGTCCCAAACGAGTACTCAATGCGGTCATCGATGCGATTTCCGGCAGTATGGCGCCCCTGCTCCCCGCCATTATCGGCGCGGGTATGATCAAGCTGATTCAAATTATCATTCTTCTTTTGGGCGTGCCCGAAACCGCCATGTCCTACCGTGTGCTTGCCGTAATCGGCGATGCGGGCTTTTACTTTCTGCCGCTCATGATTGCCTATACCGCATCCAAAAAATTCGGCTGTAACACTTCCCTTGCCATTACCCTAACCGCTATTTTAGTGCATCCCGAGCTGCTCGCGCTGTTTGCGGGAGAAGAGGCGGTCACCTTCCTTGGGCTTCCCGTCACCGCCGCCACCTATTCCGCATCGGTCATTCCCCCTCTGCTCTGCACCTGGGTTTTGTCCTTTGTCGAAAGAGGAATTGACAAAATCACGCCCGGATGGACCAAAACCATTTTCAAGCCCACTCTTCTGCTTTTGATTATGGGTCCTGTCGCACTGATTGCCCTGGCACCGCTCGGCTCCCTGATAGGGGTCGGCATCCGCGCCCTGTTTACCTGGCTTCTGGGACTTTCGGGCTGGCTGACCCTCGGCATTTTCTCTGCCCTGCTCCCTCTGATTATTATGACCGGCATGCACTACGCCTTTATTCCCGGTTCCATCTCCGACATTGCCACCATAGGCTATGACCCGTTTGTCCTGCCGGGTATGCTGGCATCCAATCTGGCGCAGGGAGCGGCTTGCCTTGCGGTCATGATTCGTACCAAAAATCGCGAGCTGCGTTCGGTTGCGGGTGCCGCCATGATTTCCGCGCTGACCGCCGGCATCACCGAACCGGCTCTCTACGGCGTCACGCTTCGTCTGAAAAAGCCGCTGATTGCGGCTTGCATCGGTTCCGGCATTGCGGGAATTGTACTGGGCGCCACCGGCGTTTGCTCATACGCCTATGCCACCCCTTCTCTGCTTGCCATTATTCAGTTTATCGCACCGGGCGGCGGTATGAACTTCACCTACGCCCTGACCGGTGCCGCGGTTTCGATTGTTGCCACCTTCCTTGCCACCTTGATTATCGGCTTTGAAGACATTCCGCAGGAAGACGGCGCGGTTGCGGAAATGATTGACACCTCCCCCGACGGCGAAATTGTCAGTGCACCGGTAGCGGGAGAAATCATTCCCATGGAAGAAATTGACGACCCGACCTTTTCCTCGGGTACTGTCGGCTTCGGCTTCGGCGTTCGCCCGACGGCGGGCGCGGTTTACGCACCGTTTAACGGGCGGGTGGAGCATTTGTTCGAAACCGGACATGCGCTCAGCCTGCGTTCCGATAAAGGAACCGAGCTTTTGATTCATGTCGGCATCAATACGGTCACCCTGCAGGGAGAAGGCTTTTCGCCCCGCGTGCAGGTCGGCGACCGTGTGCTGGAGGGCGATTTGCTTTTGGAATTTGACATTGACTTGATACGCCGAAAGGGTCTGGACCCGACGGTTGCGGTTTTGGTCACCAATCGCGAGAACCGTGTTGCCTACGCAAACGGCAGTCTTGTGATTGCAGAGGGCGGCATATGAATCAACCGCTCTTTCCCGCAGACTTTTTGATCGGCGGTGCCATCTCCGCCAATCAAACCGAAGGTGCCTACAAGGAGGACGGCAAGGGGCTGTCTATTCAGGATGTCCTCCCGCACGGCATTATGGGTTCCCCCACCACCTATCCGACCGCCGACAATTTGAAATTGGAGGGCATCGACTTTTATCATCGGTACGCCGACGACATTGCCCTGTTTGCCGAAATGGGCTTTAAAATTCTTCGCCTTTCGATTGCCTGGAGCCGCATTTTCCCAAACGGCGACGAAGAAACCCCCAACCCGGCAGGGCTTGCCTTTTACGACCGCGTCTTTGACTGTCTGCTTTCACACGGCATCCAACCGATGGTGACCCTTTCTCATTACGAAACACCGCTTGCCCTTGCCCGCAAATACAACGGATGGGTCGGACGCGACATGATAAACCATTTTGACCGATTTGTGCAAACGGTTTTTCGACGCTACCGCGACAAGGTCAAATACTGGATT
>CAZMAZ010000135.1:0-5057 GCA_964564255.1 uncultured Clostridium sp.
CCGGTCAACAATAAGGGCTGTCGCATTAAATTCCCAAAAAAGCGGCTGTTCATTCTCGAAAGGGATTGAACAGCCGCTTGCTTTGTTGTCTCAAATCCAAAAAAACAAAAGTTGCGTTCGATTGAAAAAGAAACCGCATGGCTGAAGTCATGGGGGGATAGATGCCGAGTACAAAGAAGGTTATTCCATTTTCTCTGCCGCCCCTATGACCCCTTAAAAGCACCTTGCAAATTTTTCAAGGAAACATTGATTTAATGAGGTGGTACAGATTCGGTACAGATTTTTTTGCCTGCAATTGCGAAAAACGCAAGATGTGCCGAATGTCATTTTCGGGCATGATGCATACACTATACTAAAAAAGTATGGAGGAAGGCTCATGACAACAGAAAAAATATATTTTGCATCCGCCAATACAAGAAACGGTTTTTACAGCCTCTTTGACAAACGATTTGCGAAAATACAAAAACTGTATATTTTGAAAGGCGGTCCCGGTACCGGAAAAGGACGTTTTTTGCACGAAGTTGCCGAAAGAGGGAAGGAAAAGGGATACCTTGTCGAACAAATTCTGTGTTCTTCGGACCCACAGTCTTTGGATGCCGTCATTTTGCAAAAGGGCGAGCTGTCTTTTGCCGTGGCAGACGGTACCGCGCCGCACGTTTTTGAACCGACCGTCCCCGGCGTGTGCGAAGAATTGATTGATTTGGGCGCATTCTGGAACAGCACACAGCTGGAGCAAAACAAATCCCGCATTTTGACGCTTGAACAATACCGACGCGCCTCTTGGGCGCGCGCCTACGATGCTCTCGCCGCCGCGGGAAAAACCGAGGATATTGCATCCTCACTCTGTATGCCGACTTTACACCCTGCCGCTGTTTGCAAACTTGCGCAACGCCTGCTTGCCAAAACAGAGACCGGCACACAAGCAGCCAAAGAGCATGAGGAATACGAAGAACACCTGTTTTTTGATTCGTTGGGTATGCGCGGCGCGGTTCGATTGCCCGGTATTCGGAAATTGGCACATGTCTGCATCTGCATTCGCCCGTTTTACGGTGTGGAATATAGCGTAACCGATGCCATCCGTCAATTGGCACAGAAAAGAAAATCGAAAATGCTCATAGCACACGATCCCTTGAATCCTTCCCGCATAAACGGCATTTATTTGCCGCAAAGCGGCTACGGCTTTGTCCTGTCAAATACCGATTCACAAGCAGAACCGGGACAGCATACCGTTGATTTGCGACGGCTTGTCCGCGCGGATGCATGGCATGCGGTACGCGGCGAGGTTCGTTCTGTTCTTCGCCAGCGTGACAGCCTTTTAAAAACCGCTCTTTCTTTTATGGAACGTGCGGGAGAATATCATTTCGAATTGGAAGAGATCTACGGTTCCGCCATGGACTTCAAAGCCAAAGAAGATGCCTGTGCAAAATTTTGCAATCGTATTCCATAACCGATCAATAAATCAAAACCAATGAGGACGCATACCGCTTGAGAATACGTTTATAAAAAGAAAACCAAAATCGCCGCCGCAAAAGATAAAGATTGGCACCTTCCCGACGGTATGCATTGAAAAAGCCGTGTCCGCCCAAACCGCGCGCGGACCAAAAATACGGTGTGACAATCAAAACCGCATTCTCATCGGATGCGGAAAGGGAAGCAACATTGGCGCGAAAATAAGCCGTGGAAAAATCAACACCGCGCACGGGAAAGAAGACGGTTACATGCTTTTCTTTGATGCAAGACCCAAGTACTGCACGCCGTTTACTTCCTCGCATAATACCGAAAAGAACGGCAATTCCGGCAGTCAATATAAAAAAGGGAAAGAAGGTCAGATAAAAGGCGCTGATCAGCAGAAAGAGCGCTCCGGTCTCCAAAACAGATAACAGAAAGGTTCCCGCTGTCAACAAAAAGGTTATCAGCGATAACCGACGTGCAATCAAATACCCTCTGCGAAACAGACGGTATAGCGTCGAGGTTCGCAAGCTCCCCAGAATATAAAGAAAATAATTTTGCCCCGCATAGCGTTTGTAACCGGAAACACCCGCATCCAAAAGCTCTTGTGCCGCACGCTGTCTTTTTTCTTCCTTTTTGTTCTTTTGTTTTACAGACATGAATCAAATCCCCCTTTTGCGCCGATAAAATACCCCTTTTACGGTTATTGTGGTGTGTTTGTCAAAAAATATGCTCTTTTTTTCAAAATAACTATTGACAACACACAAAAACATGTGTAAAATAGAAGTAACAAACGGCAGATCATGCGACTGCCGACTACAAGGAGGAAACATATCCATGTCAAAACGATTCCTGTGCCTGCTTTTAGCTGCCGCCATGCTGTTTACAATGCTCGGACTGTGCAGTTGTGCCAACGAGAGTACACAAGAAGACGGGCAAGAAACCACGAAATCGCAAAACCAGCCGAAAGAAGATGAAGGCAACAACGACGACTACACAGACGACCTTCCGGACAATCTCACTTTCAATAAAAGTGAAATCAAGATTCTTGCCAAAGACAAGGCAGGGGTTACGGATGAGTTGTACAGTGAAAAGGGACAAACCGGTGCCTTGATCAACGATACCGTTTATGAACGTAACCTGAATGTGGAAGAACGCCTGCAGGTTAAAATGAAGGTTGACTTGGTCGACATGCCCAACGAAGTCCTGCCGACAGAGGTCGCATCCGGATCGGGACACGACATGATTTCCGATGCTACTTATATGGCAATCCAGCAGGTACTCAAAGGCCATTATCGGAACCTGAACGAATCCGATTACATTGACACATCAAAGCTCTACTGGTCGCAGGGCTACAACGACATTGCAAGTTACGACGGCAAGCAGTTCCTCGCAACCGGCTCCATGGCGCTTTCGCTTTTCCGTTACATGTTTATTACCATCTACAACAAGGTGTTGTTTGAAGCAAAAGGACAGCAGGACCTTTTTGATGTTGTCAAAAACTATGAATGGACTCTTGAATATCAACAATCCATTATTCAGGATACCTATGTAGACAACAACAGCAATTCCAAAATGGACACAGACGACTTTTACGGCTTTATTACCGGAGATACGGTCAGTGTTGACCCGTACTGTGTTGCATCCGGCATCGAGCTGATTGCTAAAAACGCAGACGGAGACTGGTTCTATGACCAAACCTGTCTGGAAACCATGGATCGACTCGGAGAAGCAATTTCTCTGATATACAACAACAGTAACGGCACCTATGTATTCAAAACCGCCACATATGACGATACCGGAAAAACCGATATTGTCGAAATGTTTGCAAACAAAAACGGTATGATGGCAACCGTACAGTTGTTCGCATTGGAAACCAACTCCGGCAGTATTGATTTTGATTACGGTGTAGCGCCGATTCCCAAACTTTCCAGAGACCAAAAATATTACGCTTCTTATGTACAAGACCAGGTAACCAGCTACGGTATTTCCATTATCACAACCAACGATCGCATGCCTATGATCAGCGCCTTTATGGAAGCCATGGCATCCGAAAGCTACAAAACGGTCGTGGATGCATATTATAATACCGCTTTGTACCGTTATGTCAAGAATCCCGAAGCAAAAGAAATGTTGGATATGATTTATAATTCCATTAAATTTGATTTTTCGGGTTCCTTCAGCAATCTGATTACAGGCTGTATTGTTCGCGATCAGCTTCGTCCCATTCTTTCCGGATCCTCCAAAAAAGGCATTTCTTCCACAATGAAGAAGTGGGACTCCAGGGTCAATAAAAAGCTGGCAACCGTCAACGAAAGTTTGGCTGCGCTCAAGGATTGATCGCATAAAGCGAGAAATCGGTTTCCCGATAAAAACGGAGGATACATAAAAATGCCCTATAATTTTGATACCCCTATCAATCGCAGAAATACAGATTCGGTCAAGTGGAATGTCGAAAGTCAAGAACTGCCCATGTGGATTGCGGATATGGACTTTCAAACAGCACCCGAAATTTTGGACGCCATCAATGCGCGTGCGGCGCACGGTGTATTTGGCTATCCGGACATTCCCGATGCGTGGTACGAGGCTTACATCGGCTGGTGGAAGCGTCGCTATCATTTCACGATGGAAAAAGAATGGCTTTCCTTTTCCATCAGCGTTGTTCCCGCATTGTCAAGCGTGGTTCGCAAGATTACAGAGAAAGACGACAATGTTTTGATCTGCACACCTGTCTACAATCACTTTTTCAATGCCATCGGCGACAACGGCAGACATGTTCTCACATCTCCGCTTCTTTATGACGGTATTTCTTACCGAATTGACTTTTCGGACCTGGAAAAAAAGCTTGCCGATCCAAAAACAACTTTGATGATTCTTTGTAACCCGCATAATCCGATCGGAAAGATTTGGGAAAGAGAAACACTTGCCGAAATCGGCAGACTGTGCTACGAAAATCATGTCGTTGTTCTGTCGGATGAAATTCATTGCGATTTGTCCGCACCGGGACGCGCATATATCCCGTTTGCATCTGTCTCCGAACTGTGTAAAAACAACAGCATTACCTGTATTGCTCCGACCAAAACCTTCAACATAGCAGGATTGCAAACAGCCGCTGTGTCCGTCCCCAACCCCGTTTTACGAAAACAGGTTGCCGACGCGCTCAGGACCGATGAAATTAACGGCGCCAATGTATTTGCCATTACTGCCGCCATTGCCGCTTATAATCAAGGGGAGGCATGGCTGGACGCCTTGCGCGTGTATCTGCAAAAAAATCGAGAATATGTAGCGAATTTTTTGCAAACCAATCTGCCCCAGCTTCACCTGGTTCCGTCGGAAGCAACCTATCTCCTTTGGATTGACTGTTCCGCGGTTGATACAAACGGAGAAGATGCAGCCGCCTATATTCGCAAAAAAACAGGGCTGTTTCTTGCCGACGGAAAAATCTACGGGGAAGAAGGGAAATCCTTTGTGCGCATGAATATTGCTTGCCCGAAAGCAACGGTACAAGAGGGGCTTTTGCGCCTGCAAAAGGCATTTTCGCCCGACTCACAACAATAAGGGCACCTCTAAAAATTCATCGCACGCAGATTCGGCGAGATCTTTTCCGT
>CAZMAZ010000136.1:0-5033 GCA_964564255.1 uncultured Clostridium sp.
AAAAAAAGATGTTTTGAATAGATATGAGGAACTTGTAGATTATTATGCCTTAATTGCTTCATATCAAAACATAGACGTATATACGTATGCTTATCATGTTCTGCAAATGGACAAAGAAACATTTATTGATTATTGCAAATGCGAAAGTGAAATGTACGTAAAATCAGCTTTGCTTGCTCAAGTTATTGCCAACAAAGAAAATATTGTTGTTGATAAACAAGACATATCTAATTATTGTTATAGCAATAATATTTTTTATGAAGGTGATTCACCAAGTGAATATTTGTTGAATTTGATTTTAATTGACAAAGTGCAAAATCATATAGTTTCTTAGATAGCAACCTACAAAGGCGTTGTATCTTTAGAGTGACTCTGAAGATACAACGCCTTCTTTGTTTTATGATTTTATGCAAGAGAAAACCATCTTCACGGTTCCCGATATGTCAAAGTCTTTCCATCAGAAGAAAACACCACAGATCCGAGTTTATCGGTTCGGTAAACCGTAATTCCCTTTTTCTCTAATTTGTCCAGCGTTTCCTGCTTGGGATGTCCGTATTTGTTATCCTTCCCACAGCTGATCACGGCAACGGTTGGATTGACCGCATCCAAAAACGATTGCGAAGTCGAAGTGTTGGAGCCGTGATGGCCGCATTTGAGTAAATTGCAGGACAGGGTTGCGGCGTTGTATTTTGCAAGAATTTCTTCTTCCGAATCGACTTCGGCGTCTCCCGTCAGCAGCATGGAGGTTTCTCCGTAATCCACACGCAAAACGACGCTGTAATTGTTACTGTCTTTATACGATTCCGCGTTGGGCGCCAGAACGGTAAACTGCATTTCTCCGAGACTGTAGGTGGTTCCGGAAATTGCCTGTTCTACCTTGCACCCATTCTTTTCGGTTGCATTCAGCAAACGCTCATATGTCGTGGTGGTTGAAATTTGTTTCGGCACAATGGTAGTCTCAATGGTATAATTATTCTCAATCATATCCCCTCCACCGATATGATCCTCGTCCATATGCGTAAAAACCGCATACGTAAAGGAGGTGACGCCTTGTGCTTTCAAATAGGAATCCAGCGAATCTTCCGCGGAATTGGGTCCCGCATCGACCAACATATTTCCGCTTTCGGTTTTAATCAAAATACTGTCTCCCTGCCCCACATCGATAAAATGCACTTCAATCGTTCCATCGGGCAAGGTGGTCGGTCGATTGATCAAATCGCCTCCGCCAAATTCCAAAAGTCCGGTTCCGTACAAAATACCCAAAAGGCAGATAACCGCAATTAAAAGCAGCAGTATTGGCTTTTTTGCGGCGCTTTTCTTTTTCTTCTTTCTTTTTTTGCTTCCGTTTTTGCTTCCGTTTCGCGTTGCCATCCCGTTCTCCTCCGATTCTTATTTTCCTTATTCGTTTTCTATTCGTTTTTCGTTATCTTTATTCGTCATCTTTATTCGTCAAACGAAAAAACCGACAAATAGCGATCGCCCGTGTCCGGCAAAAGAGCCACTACCGTTTTGCCGACATTTTCGGGGCGTTGCGCGACCGACACGGCGGCGCATACGGCGGCACCTGCGGAAATACCGACCAAAATGCCTTGGTTTTTCCCCAATGTTCGGCACATGGAAAGGGCGTCGCCGTCTTCCACGCAAGCCACCTCGTCATAGACATTGGTATCCAAAATCTGCGGTACAAAGCCCGCACCGATTCCCTGTATGCCGTGCGAGCCGCTCTTCCCGCCGGAAAGCACCGGAGATGTCGACGGTTCCACTGCAATCACGCGCACATCGGGATTCTTTTCTTTTAAATATCTGCCGACACCGGTCACGGTTCCACCTGTTCCGACTCCGGCTACAAACACGTCGACTTTGCCATCGGTATCGGCGTAAATTTCAGGGCCCGTGGTATCGTAATGCGCTTGCGGATTGGCGGGATTTGTGAATTGCCCCGCAATCCAGGCATGCGGCATTGTTTTTGCCAGCCGTTCTGCTTCACAAATTGCTCCCGCCATGCCCAAACTGCCGTCGCTCAATACCAGCTCGGCTCCGTACGCACGCAAAATGCGGCGCCGTTCCTCCGACATGGTGTCGGGCATGACAATGATTAGACGGTATCCGCGAGCCGCGGCAAGGGCGGCAAGTCCGATTCCCGTATTGCCGGATGTCGGCTCAATAATAACACTGTCGGGAAAAAGCAATCCTTTTTGCTCGGCGTCGTCCAGCATGGCTTTGGCAACCCGATCTTTGACAGAACCTGCAGGATTGAGATATTCAAGTTTGGCAAGCAGGCGTGCACGCAAGCCATATTGCCGTTCGATATAGGTCAACTCCAGCATCGGTGTCTTTCCTACAAGCTGTGCAACAGATGTATAAATCAAGGGCATAGACACTCCTCTCTTTACTGTTTTGCTGTTGGGCACCTCTAAGAAACCGCTGATTGATTCGGCGGTTCCCTAAAAAATTTTCTCTGCCGACCGGCACGTGTTGCATTATTAGAGGTACCCTGTTTTACTGCGCAAAAAACCGTGTAAGAAACTCTTTGGTTCTGGGCTTTTGCGGGTGGATGAAGATTTCATTCGGTGTTCCCTCTTCTTCGATTCGACCGTCATCCATGAACAGCACACGCGTGGAGACATCTCGTGCAAATGCCATTTCATGGGTCACAACAAGCATTGTCATGCCGTCTGCGGCAAGCGTTTTCATAACCGAAAGTACTTCGCCGACCATTTCCGGATCCAGTGCCGACGTGGGTTCGTCAAACAAGATGACTTCCGGTTCCATGGAAAGGGACCGTGCAATGGCAATCCGCTGTTTCTGACCGCCGGAGAGCTGCGACGGTCTGGCATTCAAATAGGCGGACATTCCCACTTTCTCAATATAATGACGTGCAACCGCTTCCGCATCCGCGCGATTCTTTTTTCGAACGGTAATCTGCGGACGAACACAATTTTCCAATGCGGTCATATTTTCAAACAGGTTAAACTGCTGAAAAACCATACCGACATGCGTGCGATATTCGGACAAGCGCAGGGTTGTAATGTCATCTCCTTTGTAGCGGATGATACCGCCGGTCGGCTTTTCCAGAAAGTTGATACAACGAAGCATCGTGCTCTTTCCCGAGCCGGAGGAACCGATCACGCTAATCACCTCGCCTCGACTGACCGTGAGGTTGACATCTACCAAAACCCGATGGTCTCCGAAGGCTTTTTCCAGGTGTTGCACGCTTATAATTTTTTCACTCTCCATCTCAAACATTTCCTCCCGTCACGATATGAATTTCCGCATCGGGATCCGATTGCGAACCGCAGATCACATAGTTGGCATTTCCGTTCAGCTTCTTCTCGCAGAAGCGCAAAATGCGGGTAATCACAAAGGTCATAGCAAAGTACAGCACACAAATAACCATGTATGTCTGGAACGTCTTCAGATTTTGTGTTTTGATAAATCCTGCCATATAGTACAGTTCGGCAACGCCGATTACATTCAAAACCGACGTATCCTTGATGTTGATTACAAATTCGTTGCTGACCGAGGGTAAAATGTTGCGCATCACCTGCGGAATCACGACATACACCATAGCTTGAAAATGCGTCATGCCGACCGAATACGCGCCTTCAAACTGTCCTTTATCAATTGACATGATACCGCCGCGCACGATTTCCGCCATATATGCACCGGTATTTATGGAAACAATGAAAATACCTGCGGGAATCAGGGGCAGCGTATTTCCGCCGTTTAGGAAGGCATATCCCCAGTAAATCACCATAGCCTGCACCATCATCGGTGTTCCGCGGAATATCTCAATATACACGGCAATGATCCCGTTGAGAATTTTATGTAACACGCGAACCGCGGGTTTCTTTGAAAACGGCGTAGTTCTCACGATGCCGGTCAAAAGACCTATTAACAAGCCGGCGATGGTTCCCGCCAGTGCAATCAACATCGTAAGTCCCATGCCCTCCAGGAGATACGGATAATAATCGGTTACGATCTCCCAAACTTCCGAAAAGAAGGTCATCATTCTGTTTGCTCCGTTTTATTTTGCTTTTTCGTGTCAAGTGACAATATGTCACTCTGCAATTTTGTAAATTACAACAAGATTGGAATTGTAGTAGCAGTCGGTAAAATCTACTTCTTCTTCTCTTTCTGCCGTAGGACTCATGCCCGCGATAATGCCGTCAACAGCACCCGACTGCACGGCGGGAATCAGAGAGTCCCAATCATATTTGTATATTTCCAACTTCATACCCAGCTCTGCGGCAATATATTTTGCAACCTGCACGTCATATCCGTTGGCATACATATTGTCTTGTCCCTGAATGGCAACCGCACCGTTTGCATCGGTTGTTTGTGCCCAGTTAAAGGGCTTATATGCACACTCCATGGCAATCTTGAGGGTGCCGTTGCTTGTATCGGTTTTATCCGATGTCAAAGCCAATGTTCCCGCATCTTGCTCGGGCTGATCACTCATGGCAACAATCTGTTTCATCAAGGCATCTCTCGTTTCCGCAGAGATGGTAGCAATCACCGCATTTGCCTTTGCAACCATATCCGAACCGGTTTTGAAGGCAACGGCAATGCCGGTTTCGGCATCGGTTGCGGTAAACCCGGTCGTATTGTTGAGAAACGGGAGATACCGCAGCGTACTGTCAGATTTGCAAACCGAAAGCGCAGTCGGTTCTTCCGCAACATAGCCATCAATGGCACCCGAGGTCAAAGCAACCAACAGGTCGGTAAAATCGGGATAATTTTTCACCGTAATCCCTTCGATTTGTTCGAGTGCGGTCAAGTGGAAGGTATCCGACTGTGCGGCAATGGTGGCGCCGCGCAAATCGGCAATGGTTTTTGCGCCGCTGATGTCGACCTTTTGCCGAGAAGCGCAAGAGGCAAAGGAAAGGGTCGCCGTTACCAGAACGAACAGCGCCAGCAAGGTAGCAAGCATTCTTTTGGTGTTTTTCATGTGTTTTTTCTCCTTTGGATTTTGGGTGCCTCTAATAATGCAACGCGCGCTGGGCGGCAGAGAGATTTTTTGTCGGTTTAGA